>JAVXLU010000016.1:0-21065 GCA_036646635.1 Romboutsia sp. | reverse complement strand
TCCTACTATATTAAAGTAGTCTCCTTGTATTTCTTCTACTAACATTGCTCCATATCCTTGAATTCCATAAGCACCTGCTTTATCTAAAGATTCATTAGTCTGTATATAATCCATTATATCCTCATGTGATAATTCTTTAAATTTAACATTACTAACTACATAATCAATTATTTTTTTATTTACATCTAAGCTTACTAAACTTACTCCTGTTATAACTTGGTGCACTCTCCCTGATAATTGCTTTATCATATTGATTGCTTCTTCTTTGTCTTTTGGCTTTCCTAATATAGTATTATCTAAAACTACAATAGTATCTGCTGCTATAACTAAGCTATTTTTATTGTTAGATGCAATATTTATACACTTTTCAAATGCAAGCCTCATAACTGCTTGTGAAGGTGCTTCATCTTTTAATATAACCTCGTCTATTTCACTTTTAATTACATCAAATTTCACATTAGTATTACCTAGAATTTCTTTCCTTCTAGGAGATGCTGATGCTAAGATTATATTCACTTGCCCACCTCATTTGTTCATTAGAATTTGTACTTATTTAGTCTATCATTATATTGTAAAAAATTCAACACAAATGTCGAACGTTTTTATTACACTATTGTTATATTTGTGTTTTCTACTTTTATTTTTAAACTATTCCTTTATAAACCTTTTTTATTTTTACTTTATTGATTTTAGGATATGTTTTTAAATACAAAATTAAGTTTAATTTTTAGCATAATTCATATTCATTTTTATTTTATTTAACTTCCACATTTTATAGTGTTATTTTAAATAATCTTTATACAAGGATAAAAAATAAAAGGTATGGGAAGTCCATACCTTTATGTTATCCATATTATATAGTTTTAATAGCTTTTTTCATACATTTTTGAATACACAATTTACATCCTACACATTTTTCCTTATTAATTATATGTTTTTCTTTAAATTCACCACTTATTGCATCAAATTTACATTGTTTCTTACAAACACTACATCCTACGCAAAGCAATTTGTCTATCTCCGCTTTTTTTCTTTTATTTATATCTCCACTTATAACTTTTATTGGACACTTTTCAACACATACCATACAGCCTACACATTTATTATAATTAATTTTCGCAATTTTATTTTCAAATTCTATTGCATCAAACTTACAAGATTTAGCGCAAAGCCCACAACCGATACACCCTACACTACATTTATCTTTTACTATCTTTCCAAACTCTTTACTATTACACTCAACAACAACTTCTTGTTTAGCTGGTTTTATATCTATTATCTTCTTAGGACAAACCTCTATACACTTTCCGCACATTACACATTTATCTTCATTTATTATAGCTATATCATCTATTATACTTATTGCATTAAATTTACATACATCTTTACATGTACCTAATCCCAAACATCCAAATTCACAAGATTTAGCTCCTGAATTTAAAATTATAGCCGCTCTGCAATCTGATATACCTTCATATATATATTTATTTTTAGATGTTTTACAATTACCTCTGCATATAATTTTTGCCACCTTCTTTTCACCATCTTTTGCTATAACTCCCATTATATCGCCTATTTTTGATGCACAATCTAATCCACCTACTGGACATCCATTTATAGGAGCATTTCCACTAACTATTGCATTTGCTAATCCTCCACATCCAGGAAATCCACAACCTCCACAGTTTGCGCCTGGAAGAATAACCATTATTTTTTCTACTCTTTCATCTATTTTCACTTCAAATTTTTTAGATGCGTATGCAAGAATTGATCCAAATGATAGACCCAATCCTCCTAGTACTGCAATAGAACTAATTATAGACACTTTTTCACCACCCCTATTTTATAAATTTATAAGTCCTGTAAATCCTAAAAAAGCCATCGACATCAAACTTGCTGATATTAATGTTATAGGAAACCCCTTAAAAGATTCTGGTATATCAGATAATTCTAATCTTTCTCTTATTCCAGCAAATAAAACTATCGATAAAGTAAACCCTACACCCGCTCCAAATCCATTTACTGTAGTTTGCATTAAATTATAACCTTCCTGAACATTAACTAGTGCTATACCTAAAACTGCACAATTTGTAGTGATTAAAGGTAGGAAAACTCCTAATGCTTGATATAGGGATGGACTCATTTTTTGAATTACCATTTCAACAAACTGAACTATTGATGCTATTACTAGTATAAAAGCTATCGTTTGTAAAAATAAGTTTCCAGTTGCTTCTAACAAGTTTTGTATAAAATAAGTTATTATTGACGCTAATGTTAAAACAAATGTAACTGCAAATCCCATTCCAACTGCTGTATCAACTTTTTTAGATACGCCTAAAAATGGACATATTCCCATGAACTGAGACATTATAACATTATTAACTAAAACTACACTTAAAAATAAAAGTAGTAAATTCATTTATTACACCACCTTAGCTTTTTTCTTTTTTAATTTATTAAATCCTGCTAATAAAAATCCTAATGTTAAAAATGCCCCTGGTGGTAATATAAATAATAAAATTGGTTGATAATATGCTCCAAATAAACTTATTCCAAATAAACTACCACTTCCAAGAATTTCTCTTATTGCTCCTAATACTGTAAGAGATAAACTAAATCCAAGACCCATTCCTAATCCATCTATTGCTGACTCTATCGGTCTATTTTTAGATGCAAAACTTTCAGCTCTAGCCAGTATTATACAGTTAACTACTATTAATGGTATAAATAATCCCAAGGCCTTATCAAGAGATGGTAGAAATGCTTTTAATAGCATACCTACAATAGTTACAAATGTAGCTATAACTACTATAAAAGATGGTATCCTTATTTTATCAGGTATTATTTTTCTCATTATAGATATTGCTATATTTGAACAAACTAAAACCGCAGTTGTAGAAAGTCCCATACCTAATCCATTTATAGCAGATGTTGTTACTGCTAAGGTTGGGCACATACCAATAACTTGAACAAGTACTGGATTTTTATCTATTAATCCATTTTTGAATATCTCGCCTAGTTTCATAACTTACATTCCCTCCTTATTAGCTAATTCCTTATTAAATAATTCCATTGCAGCATTAACTCCAGACGTTACAGCTTTAGATGAAATAGTAGCTCCAGATATTGCAACTATTTCTGAGTCATTTGATGATTTACCTTTTACTACTACTATTTCCTTTTCTGTTAACTTATTATTATATTGATTTTTAAATTCTGGTTCAGATGATTTAGACCCAAGTCCTGGAGTTTCTGAATTAGTTCCTATATTAACTCCCGTAATTTTTCCATCAGCGGATATACCAACTATAACTTCCATTTTACCACCGTATCCTTTTGGATTAGTTTTAATTGTATATCCAACTATATTAGATCCATTACTACCTTCATAAACTTCTTCTACTAAATCATTTTTAAAATTATTTAGTAACTTAAAGTCTTTTGCACCTTTCAGTACTATTTGTCTTGATTCATTATTTGCTTGTATATTCCTTTTTTCTATAATAGGCAATGTAATCTTATTTGTTAACCCTAGAGCTAATGATGATATTGCACAAATAATAAATAATATCATTCCTAATCTAACTATATTTTTCATTATTTAGATACCTCCCCAAAGACTCTTTGCTTTACATATTTATCTATAAGAGGTGTAATAACATTTACTAGTACTATTGAATAAGATACACCTTCTGGATACCCTCCATATAATCTTATTATCGTAGTAATAATTCCTGCTAATATCGCATAAATCATTTGTCCTTTTATTGTCATAGGCGAGGTCGTATAATCAGTCAACATAAAAAATGCTCCTAAAATAAGACCCCCTGCTAATAATTGATAAATTGCAAAATTAATATTAAATCCACCTAATATAAAAGATAATATAAACACCGTAACTATGTAAAATACTGGTATTACATAGTTTATTATCCCTTTATAAATTAAGTAAATTCCCCCGATAATAAGTAGTATAGATGATGTTTCCCCAATACATCCTCCTATATTGCCTGTAATCATATCCACTAAACCTATACCATTATCATATAATGAATCTAATCCCATTGGACCATCCTTTAAAAAACTAAGAGGTGTAGCTGTTGTTACAGCATCTAGGTTACCTGAACTTATAAAATTCACACCAGTCTTAGTCCAAGAAGTCATTGCAACTGGAAAAGATGCTAATAAAAATATTCTTGCAGAAAGTGCTGGATTCATAAAATTATGACCTATTCCTCCAAATACCATTTTAACTACTATTATTGCAAATGATGATCCAATTAAACACATCCACCATGGTAATGAAGCTGGAAGATTAAAAGCTAATAATAATCCCGTTAAAACAGCTGAATAATCACCTATTGTACTTTCCTTTTTATTAATTTTTTGGTATAAATATTCTGAACATACTGCACCAAGTATACAAAAAAACATTATATTTAATGCACTTAATCTAAAAAAATATAAACCTGCCAATGCAGCTGGCATAAGTGCTATTATAACTTGTTTCATTATATACGAGGTATCCTCATTGCTTATCACATGAGGAGAAGATGATACTATAAATTTATTATTCATAAACGTTCCCCCTAAATCCCCTTATTTCCTTTTATTTGATATTATCTCTCTTTTTGCATTCCTTATTGATTGAAGTAACAACCTTCTTGAAGGACATATAAATGAACAAGATCCACATTCTATACAATCTAAAGCTCTATATTTCTGTGCACTTTCAAAATCGTTTTTTAATGAATATGAACTTATGTAGAGAGGTTGTAAAAATGCTGGACATACATCTACACATCTACCACATCTTAAACAATTTTGCTGTTTTGGAGTTTTTGACTCTCCTTCATCTAAACATAATATTCCTGATGATCCTTTATTAGTTGGAATATCTGTTGTATATTGAGCTATTCCCATCATAGGTCCACCCATTATAATTTTAGCTACCTCTTTATCATCCCTAAATCCTCCACATTGTTCTATTATCTCTGATACTAAAGTGCCAATTTTAATTATTAAGTTTTTAGGTTCTTTTATACAACTACCTGTTACTGTAGTAACTCTATCTATTAGTGGCATACCTGTATTTATTGATTTTGCTATCTGAGCAGCAGTTGCAACATTATTTACTACAGCTCCTGCATCCATAGGTAAACCTCCTGATGGAACTTCTCTTCCTATACAAGAATATATAAGTTGTTTTTCAGCTCCTTGTGGATATTTTACTTTAAGACCTATGATCTCAATATCATCATATTTTTGAGCAGATTTTTCTAAAACTTTTAATGCGTCTAGCTTGTTATTTTCAACCGCGACATATCCTCTTTTAACTTCTAATGCCTTCATTAATACTTTAAGACCGAATAAAATATCATCTGAACTTTCTAACATTAACCTATGATCTGCAGTTAAATACGGCTCACATTCAGCCCCATTTAGTATTATAGTATCAATTTTTTTACCTGATGGAGGTGATATTTTTACGTGAGTTGGAAAAGTAGCTCCTCCCATACCTACAATCCCTGATTCTCTTACTATGTTAATTATATCTTCCTTTGTTAAATCTTCTAATCTCCCTTTAGGCTTGATACCTTCATGTATACTTTCTTTAAAATCATTTTCTATAACTATACATATACCATGTACTCCAGGAAGTTCATGGTCTTTTATAGCTATAACTTTTCCAGATACTGATGAATGTACATTGCATGAGACAAACCCTTGTTGTTCCCCTATTTTTTGGCCTAACTTTACTTGATCACCAACGTTGACAATAGCCTTTGCTGGAGCACCAATATGTTGTTGTAATGATATGTAAACTATTTTAGGACTATCTGCCTTCTGAAGTGTCTTTTGATTTGAATAATTCTTTTTGTCGGGAGGGTGTGTACCTCCTCTAAAAGTTGAGAGTTTCATTAATTTGCCCCCTTATTTATAGATAAAATAATTTTATTCTACTTGATATAAGTATACTATACATATTCCTAAAACTTCACTATCGTTAATTTTTTATCTTTGTTTTAATACTAATATCTAAAAAAAGGTTGTTATAAAACAACCTTTTTAAGCTTTATTTATTGAATTTATAAATGAAAAATATCCTTGCATAGATGATAGGTATAAACTTTCACTTATATAATAATTATCTTCATTGGCAGCTTTTGATGCCAGAAGAATCTTTTCATCAATATCATCTAAGTATTTAACTAAGTTTTCTTTAAATACACTCATCTTAGAATAATCTATTTTATCAGTTTCCTTTTTAGCTTCTTTAATTATTTTCTTTCTATTTGTTAATATAGTATTATATTCAGATAAATCTACTTTTTCTTTATTAGATTCCCAAAACTTAGATTCTTCTTCAAAATTTAATATTAAATTATTTAATTGTTTTGAAATATCTTCTACATATGAATATTTATTAGTATATTCTAATGATAATACTGGAATTTTCATTTGTGATAAAAATGCATCTGGAAATACCTTTTTAACCTCATCTATATAATTTCTTGTAGTTTCTTTATTAAAAAATGCATAAGTTTGTACTTTTTTTAATCCATCTATTTCTACTACTGAAAATGGTATTTTACTTTCCATTAACTGTGATTCAATTTTAGGCATATCAGCATTGTTTTCTACTGATGCAACTTGAACTGTATATATATTCCATCCTTCTATTTTTGCTAATTTTATATCTTCTGTTATTTCAATTTTACTTTGTTCTTCACCTTTGTCATTATTAACTTCTATATCCTTATTTTTTTGTAATTCAAGTTCTTCTAGTTCTTTTGCTATATCATCTGAATTAGTAATATTAGACTCATTCAATTTTAATTTATCTAGATGTGTTTTATCTAACTTAAAACTTTCTATTTTATTTCCTAATGATGATAAAATATTCATATCTTTAACTTTTATATATGTATAACTACATATTAAACATACACTTATGCCTAATGCCGCTATTTTAATTACTTTTGTCTTACGTCTTTTATTAAATCCTTTGTATATCGTTTTTCTTTTATTCATTAGTTTGTCCCCCTAAAAGTATTATTAATAATATATATTTTTAAGTATCTAAATTTATGAATGAATATAAAAAAAACTACACTAAAATATTTTATAGCGTAGTTTAATAGCTTATATAATTAAAATAGCATATCCATATTTAGCTTGATTTTTTGATACTCTTGGTATATTTTTACCTTCTGCTTATTTATATACATATTGAGTAAATTCCGAGCAATCAAAACTTTTAGGACCTTCTACTCCCCATTGATATAGTTTACCAAGCAATGAGTAAGCTAAATTTACAACTTCATTTTTATTTATTACTGGTGCTTCTGTTTCTATATCTTAATTAGATCCATTTGATGGCTATGTCGTCTCGACTATATAGTCAGTACTTCACCATCCTATTTTACTATTGGATAGCTTAACTTTATACCATCCATTGTTAGACTCTACTATTTCTACATTATCCCCTTTATAAACCTTATCAATTATAGAATAATTTATACTAGGTCCACTTCTTATATTTAATACACTGGTAGTTATAATTCCTTTTTCCATTGCACTTGCTTCTATACTATTTATAGATATAGCTACTGCACCTATACCTAATATTGCAACTATCTTTTTAACAACACTACCGCCCCTATTTTATATTATATATATGTATATTACATTATTATCCATTTAAGCTAATATAATTTAGTAATACAACATTTTATGTAATATTATAAAGATGTGCGACAGTATTCAGTATTGTTTGTTTTATTTCAATTTTTTAATTATTTTTAGGCAATATTTCTATCCAATAATTATCAGGATCTGCTATAAAGTATATTCCCATTTCAGTATTTTCATAGCATATATAATTTAACTCTTTATGTAATTTATATGCCCCTTCAAAATCTTCAACTTCTAAAGCTAGATGGAATTCATTATCTCCTAAATTATATGCTCTATCCCAATCTCTAAGCCAAGTTAACTCTAAGGTATGAGTTGTTATTCCATCTCCTAAATATACTAATATAAAACTTCCATCTTCTGCTTCTTTACGCTTAACTTCTTCTAGATTTAAAGCTTTCTTATAAAATTCTAAACTTTTTTCTAAATCTGTAACATTAAAATTATTATGACAAAAACTAAATTTCATTTTAAAATCCTCCTAAGTATCTATATGTTAATTAAACTTATTACCTTATTTCATTTTATACTTAGATTCTAAATTTTGCAATTATTGGATAATGATCTGACATATTCTTAATTAAAACTTCATAGTCAAGTACCTCTATATCAGGAGATACAAATATATAGTCTATTCTATCTAATCCTGTTGCAAATGTAAGTGTATTAGATTTATCTAGTTCTTTAGCTACATCTTTTAAAATACTATTATCCATATGTATACTACCATCATTAAAATCTCCAGCAATAATATACGGCTCATTTTCTAATTTTTTTATAAATCCTATTAATTCTTTAATTTGTATTTTTCGTTCTTCTTTTTCAAGACCTAAATGTGCATTTATAATATTTAGTTTACGTCCATCTACATTTATAACTGTATGTAGCATACCTCTTTGTTCTCTATCTCCACTACTTAAATATATATGATTTTCACTTTTTATAGGATATTTTGAATATGTAACAAGTCCATAATTCAATCCAAAATCTACTACGTTAGCACCAAAATGCGAATACATTTTCAATTCTTCTTTAAAGCTACTAACTTGAAATCCCGCCTTTGCTGATTCATTAACTTCCTGAAGACATATTATATCTGCATTAGAAATTCTTAAAAAATCTATTATATCAAAAAGTGTCGGAAACATATCCTTATTAAGTCCACTATGTATATTGTAACTAACTACTTTTATTTCTTTTTTAGATGGAAAAACACTTCTCTCTATGTTATAAGCTATGATGATTAAAAATGTTATTAAAATTAATATAATTCCTTTTTTTGAATGTATACGTCATCATCTCCTCATATGATTTCTTTTATATTATATGCTAATTTCAAAATTAAAGACGCCAAATTGGCGTCTTTAATTTATTATTTGCTCTTAGTTAATTTTTCTTTCATAATATAATTTATTACTTTTTTTCTTATCTCTTCTGCACCATCTTCTTCTTCAACATTAATATTTAATAATTTAGCAATAGACCTCATATCATTTCTAGTTTTAGATTTATAACTTTCTATTAAATCAGTTTTTATCTTCTCAGGCTCTAAAATATATTCTTCTTCCCCTCTTTTATATGATACATACTTTTTATCATATATATTTCTATTTGAATATATATAACTTGATGTTTTTCTTAAAATCTGATTATATGAGCTTTTCATATTTATATTTATTCCTAAATATTTAGCAAATTTAACCAATTCGTTTTTAGACTTAAATAATGCTTCTGCTTTTATAGTTTTTGCTACTAAAGAAAGTTTATCCTGATTTGATCCTTTTTTTAATATTCTTGAATATACTCTATTTACCCCTATCCCTTGATTAATTTTCTTAATATTTTCATTTATTACTTTATCAACATTTCCTTCAAAGTATTTTTGTACTCCTTTTTGGGATAAATAGCTATCAAGTTCTTTTTGGGCCATATCAAGTATAATTATTCTTAATTCATCTTTATATCCTCTTTCATCCATGATAGTCCCCCCTTACTTATTTATATTATATTCAATTTTTTTTAAAAATGTGAGTTACCTTCTTGGACAATTTTCATAATATAATCTTATATAACTAAATTATATTAATTTTAGTGTATATATCTATTTAGTATGGACATAATATTAATGTAAAATCAAACATACTCAATCTCCCCCATTAGACTTCTATTTATTTCCCCCAATAGAAGTCTTTTTTTGTTGAAAAATGAATTCATAATAATAAAAATGAGTTACCTCAAATTTGAAGTAACTCATTTTTATTATTGTTGAATTTCTTTTAATTCAAATCCTAACTCTTCTATCAAGTCTTTTAAATCTTTTTCTAATACCTTTTCACTCATATTAATTATTGCAAACTTATCTTCTAAACTAATTTCTATAACTTCTATACCATCTATATCTTCTGTAAGTGCAGTTGTTAAATGATTTACACAATGCCCACAACTCATTCCATGTATTAATAATTTCTTTTTCATAATAATCCCTTCCTTATATAATAAAATACTATTGTATAATAGTTTTATTATTTGTTTTCTATATTTAAATTTGTTATCCCTTCATATACATCAAAATCATTAGGATGTATTTTACCCTCTAATCGTCTATTCGTAACTATATATTCATCTCTAATAACTAAACTAATAAATAATACATTATTATTCACATATTTTTGTAATGATTTATATATATCAGCAATTTGTGATTGAGATGTTGCATTCATTAGAGAGGAAATATAATCGGTTAATTGTTTATCATTATATCCAATTTTATCTAATATAGATTTTGTATCTGGTATGCTTGATAACTCCCATCCCACTAATGCTAAGTCATAATCTTTAGAATTTATTGCATTATCTAACTCTTTATCTACTAATTGAACTATTGTAGATTTAATTCCCATAGATTTTAAATTTTCACTTATTAAGTATGCTGATTTAACTCTTTCACTATTATTTTTGTTTACTAATATTTTTAAGTTTAATCTAGAAATCATATTTTTAACTTCAGACTCAGTATTTTGGTTTTCACCTTTTTTTACTAAATTCTTATTATTTTTATTTGATTCTTTAACTTTTTCTTTATCAGTAATGGGCTTGACTTTTTCAAGATAAGTTTTAGCTTTTTCTTTATTATAATCTAATTGTTTAATGTCCTTATTATAATATTTTGATTTAGAATTAAGTGGGAAGTTAACTAGATTTGCATCTCCCATGTATCCTTCATCTAAAATTTTATCTTTGTTTATAGAATATGAAATAAACTTTCTAAAATTAACATCTCTTAAAAACTCATTATCATAATTAAATATTACAGATTCATAACTACGTCCTTCATATTTAGTTATATTAAACTCTTTTTCATAAAACTTACTCAAATCTTTTAAAGATATACTTGTAATATCACTATCTAAAGCCATAACCATAGATACTTGAGCTTCTTCATCTGGAACTACTCCTACCTTTATATTTTTTGTATAAGAAGGTAATTCATCATAGTAATCTTTATTTACACTTAATATCATACCTTCCCTAATTCCATATTTCTCTATTTTATAAGGTCCATTGCCTATTAAATTTACTTTATCTTCATTAATATTCCCTTTATATAATTGATTTTTAGATACTATTGGAAATATTAATGTATCTATCGAAAAAGCATATTTACTTTTAAATTTAATAGTTAATTCTTTTTCATTATTCACAGATACTGATGAAATATTATCTGTAAGTAACTTATATGGACTATCTACATTTTTTTTTATTAAATCTATACTATATTCAACATCTTGTGCTGTCAAAGTATCTCCATTATGCCAATTAGCATCTTTTAACTTAATATCTATACTCATTCCATCTTGCGCTATACCATATTCTTCTACTAATTCAGGCACCACATTATAATTTTCATCTATAGTAAATAAACCATCATAAATCAAATTCATTATATATCCTACTGATTTATCTTTATTTATTATCGGATTTATTGTTTCTGGTTTTACCATTGTAAGATTTATATATTCTGAATTTATTGCACTTTTTTCAATATTAGTTTTTATATCATTTGATTTTTTAGTATCACATCCGACTAGTGTAAGTGAAGCTATTAAAGTTATCGCCAGAATTTTCATTTTTTTCATTAATTATTTCCTTTCTTACTATATATCTTATTGTACTTTTTATAATTTTTATTTACTTTTTCAAGATAATTTGAGGTCTCTTTGAATGGTATATTATATAAGTGTTCTCCGTCTTTGCTATATTCATTATTTTTAAGCCATTTTTTAACATTTCCCGAACCACCATTATACGCAGCTATAACTAAATCTAGCGTTCCAAACTCTTTATACAATTTATTTATATACCAACATCCTATTCTTATATTAATTTTCGGATTATAAATATCTATTTTTCCTAATTCTAATTCTTCTTCTGCCCAATTTTTTGTTATATCGCTTATTTGCATTAAACCCTTTGCACCCTTATAAGATACTGCATCTTGCTTAAATTTACTTTCTGCCTTTATAACACTATAAATTAAATTTTCCTCTAAATTAAATTCTTTAGCATATTTTTGTACATACTCAGAATATTTCTTTGGATATATCAATTTATTTATAGTATCTGTCTCAACAATTAAGGCTCCAAATAGTATTATGAAAATAGATAAGATTATTAGTATCTTTTTCTTAATCACACCATTTCTCCTTCATATATTTTATAAAGTCGTATACCTTTTTCTGTAATTCTATATTACTCCCTGAATTATCTATTACATAATCACCATATTCAACTTTTTTTTCTTGTTTCATCTGCGACCTTATTCTATTTATAGCATCTTCTTTACTACATCTATCTCTTTTCTCTATCCTTTGTATTTGTATAACTTCATCACACCTAATAACTAATACTTTATTTACAATTTCTAAATATCCACCCTCCACTAATAAAGCTGCATCTATTACTATAATTTCTTTATTAATAATTTTGGCATCATTTATTTTATTTAATATTTTTTCTTTTATTTTGGGATGGGTTAAGCTATTTAATTTAATAAGTTTTTCATTATCACTAAAAACTATATCTCCTAATGCTTTTCGATTTAATGTTTTATCTTCATTTTTTATTAATATCCCAAATTCTTCAAATACTTCCTCTAAAAGTATCCTATCTTCAAATATATTCCTAGCTATAATATCTGCATCAATTACATCTATTCCATTTTCTATTAGTATATTTGAAATACTACTTTTACCACAACCTATATTTCCTGTAAGTCCTAATACTAACATAATTTCACCTACTTCGTTTCATACCAAGATTTACCTATATTTAAGTCTACATCCAGATTGACATCCATTCTAACTGCATTTTCCATTTCTTCTTTTACAATTATTTTTACTATATCAATTTCTTCTTCTATAGCTTCAACTATAAGTTCATCGTGTACCTGTAATATAAGTTTAGATTTCAAACTTTGTTCTTCTAATTTCTTATATACATTTACCATGGCTATCTTTATTACATCTGCTGCACTTCCTTGAATAGGAGCATTCATAGCAAATCTTTTCCCTCTATTTCTCTCCATAAAGTTACTTGATTTTATTTCAGGTATGTATCTTCTTCTATTAAATATAGTTGTTACATATCCATCTTCCATAGCTTGTTCTATAGTATTATCCATGTATTCTTTTATTTTGCTATATTTATTAAAATAGTTTTCTATATATTCTTTTGCTTGTTTAACTGGTATGTTAAGTTCTTCTGACAGACCAAAATCACTTTTTCCATATACAATTCCAAAGTTTACAGCTTTAGCTGCTCCTCTTAATTCACTAGTAACATCCTTAGCCTCTACATTAAATACCTGTGTTGCAGTTTTAGTGTGTATATCTTCATTATGTTTAAATGCATCTATCATAGTTTCATCCTGGCTCATTTGAGCAAGAACCCTTAGTTCTACTTGAGAGTAATCGGCATCTACCAACTTATATCCACTATCAGCTATAAATACTTTCCTTATATTTCTTCCTATTTCAAGTTTTACAGGTATGTTTTGAAGATTTGGTTCTGTTGATGAAATTCTACCTGTAGTAGTTATAGTCTGATTAAACGATGAATGTATTCTATTGCTAATAGGATTTATTATAGATAAAAGTCCCTCTACGTATGTTGAGTTGAGTTTTACTATTTGTCTATATTCTGTAATTTTATCTATTATAGGATTTTTATCTCTTAACTTATCTAATACTTCTGCATTAGTTGAATACCCTGTCTTAGTTTTTTTAATTATAGGTAATTCTAATTTTTCAAATAATATGATACCTAATTGTTTCGGTGAATTTATATTAAATATTTCTCCCGCTAATTCATAGATTTCTTCTTCTAATCTTTTTATTATTTCTTTAAATTCAGTACCTAGTTCATTTAATTTTTCTTGGTCTACTCTTATGCCTTCATACTCCATATATCCTAATACTTCTACTAAAGGCATCTCTACATGATAAAATAGACCATCCATATCCATCTCATTTAAGTTTTTTTCCATTATAGGCATAACATAAGATATTGTACTTATTATTTGACATATATGTTCGCTTAGTTCATCAAATCCTAAATCTTGATATTTTTTAGCCTTAACACCCTTTCCTAGTAATTCTTCACCAGATTTAACTTTTCTTGTTAAATACTTCATAGCTATTGCACTGCACTCATAAGAAGTTGATGATGTTGAATCTATTAAATATTCTGCTATTGTTATATCAAAATTCATATTTTCTAACTTTATTCCGTATGATCTTAAAGCAATATAATCATCTTTTAGATTATAGCCAAATTTCTTAATTTCGCTACTTGAAAATATACTTTTAAATTGACTTATCTCATCTTCATTTATATAATACATATTTTTACCATCAATACTCATAAAAATATACATTATATTTTTTTCTAGTATATTTTTTTCTTTTTTAACTGTTTTTAATATAAGTTTTTTATTTTTATTAATTTCATTTATAAATTCATTTATATTTTCTAACTTATCTATTTTAATTTCAATAACTTCTTCTTTTTGTTGACCTCCATCTAAATCTACTAACCTCGATATTAAGCTTGTAAATCCAAAGTTTCTAAAGTCCTCTAAAACTAAATCTTTATCATAATCACCATATTTTAAATCATCTAATTTAAACTCTATAGGTACATCTCTTATAATAGTTGCAAGCCTTTTACTCATTATAGCTAGCTCTTTATTTTCTTCTATTTTCTTTTTAACATTTCCTTTAATATTTTCAATATTGTCAATTATACCTTCTACACTAGAAAATTCCTTTATAAGCTTTATACCTGTTTTTTCTCCTACTCCTGGAACACCAGGTATATTATCTGATTTATCTCCCATAAGACCTTTTAAATCTATAAATTGAGTAGGTGTCATTTCATATTTTTCCATAACTGAATTAAAATCATATTCATCTACTTCGGCTACACCTTTTTTAGTTATTAATATAGTTGTTTTATCTGATGCAAGTTGTATCGCGTCTTTATCTCCTGTTACTATATACACTTTATAATCATTTTCTTCTGCTAATTTTGAAACCGTTCCAATTATATCATCAGCTTCATATCCATCTATCTCTAATCTATTTATATTAAATTTATCTAATAAGTCTTTTAGTGGTTCAAATTGAACTCTTAGCTCATCTGGCATTTTTTTTCTACCAGCTTTATATTCTTCAAATTCTATATGTCTAAAAGTTGGAGATTTTCTATCAAATGCTACACTTATATGAGTTGGTTTATATGTATCTATTATTTTAAATAACATTGTTGTAAATCCATATATCGCATTAGTTTTTAAACCTTCTTTATTGTTCATTTCTGGTAAAGCATAAAATGCTCTATTTATTATTGAGTTTCCATCTATTATAATTAATCTTTTGTCCAAGCTTATCACTCCCGTAATTTATCTTATTTTTCTTTTTACTTCCTATTTATTCTATTATTTAATATTACCACATTATTAAAAGTATATTAAGTTTTATTCTATTGCAAACGTTATATTTTATTGCTATAATATATATATACTTATATATTTGCCGGATTGGTGGAATGGCAGACGCGACGGACTCAAAATCCGTTGGTAGCAATACCGTATGGGTTCGAGTCCCATATCCGGCACCAATTACCAAATGAATACAAAATAAAAAACTAACTTTAAAAAGTTAGTTTTTTATTTTATATTTAGTCCTATACTTTTACCACTTCTATATTAAAAAGAATCTGATTAATAACTTTTTCATTAGACTTTACGATTCATTAGATTTATTTCTCAAAGTAATTTTAACTATTTCAGGTCTACAATTTATTCTAACTAAAACTTTAGACCCTCCTAATCCTTTACTTAATAACATAGTAGTATCTTTTACAACATACTTTCCAAAATCATATTCAGGAAAAAATTCTCTATTCGGTGATAATACTCCACCTACAAAAGGTAGTCTTATTATTCCACCATGCACATGACCTGATAATACTAAATCTGCTCCCCACTTTGAATACTTATCTATGAAAAATGGTGTATGAGCAAGTAATATATTATAATCATTTTTATTCACTTGTCCTAATACATTTTCTATAAATTTTTTATCTAACTTTAAGTTTTTATTTTTATAATTGCTAAAAAAGTATGGGTAATAATCTAAAGGTATAATTAAGCCATATATATTTATACTGCTATTACCTTTTTCTATTTTGATATATCTGTCTTCTAAATTAATTATCTTTTTACTGTATAATTCTTTGAAATAAGTTATATATAATTCTCTATATTTCTTTATCAAAGACTTTTGTTCATGATTTCCTATTATGTGATATACCTTATATTTTTTGATTAAATTATCTATTAAATCTAATGCTACCTTAAATTTTCTATTCTCACTATCTACTAAATCACCTGTTATAACTATAATATCGGGTCTCAATTCATCTATATAATTTAATAATTTAGCATTATTTTTTCCAAAACTTTTATTATGTAAGTCACTAATTTGAACTATATTAAAATCATCAAATTCTTTAGGAATTTTTGAATTTTCTATTATATATTCTGTTTTTTCTATGCTATCAACTTCATATTTGTATAAAGAGTATACTCCTGTAATAACTGCTCCTCCAATTAAAATTTCACTTATCATTTTATTACCTCGCTATAAAATACTATTTATCTCATTTAAATTACTATAACAAAAAAATAACTTTGATACTATAAAAAATGAAAATAAATTTTAAATAATAGCTCTTTCTTTTAATTATACTCTATCCAAATAATGTATTAGTTAGAAGTTTTAAACTTAACAGATTCTAGATTTTCATAATCAGTATACAATGACTTTTCAGAGTGTATCCATATTAAAGACTCTTGATATTTGAACAATGGTACAAATTCATATTCTTTTATACTTGCTTCTATAATTTTTATAAACTTTTAACTAAATTTCTATTAATAAAATTAAAAACCTTCTTAAGTATAAGAATATATTTATATTAGTAGATATATCAATAAAAATAGGTAGATTTATAGTAATCTACCTATTTTTATAACTATAATTTAATTTTTATTTTCTATGAAGCTCGCTATATACTCCACCTTTTTTGATTAACTCATCATGAGTTCCTCTTTCCTCTATTCCTTTATCTGTTAATATAATAATCTCATCTGCATTTTTAATTGTAGATAATCTATGAGCAACAACTAAATTAGTTCTATTACTACTTAATTCTTCTAAAGACTTTTGTATTTCATATTCCGTTACATTATCAAGAGCTGATGTAGCCTCGTCTAATATCATTATTGGAGGGTTCTTTAAAAATATTCTAGCGATTGAAACTCTCTGTTTTTGACCACCAGATAATTTAACTCCTCTTTCTCCAATATATGTTTCATATCCTTTAGGAAGACTTTCTATAAAGTCATGTATCCTAGCCTTCTTACAAGCATCAACTATTTCTTCATGACTTGCATCAGTTTTACCTATTATCAAGTTGTCTTTTATAGTTCCCGTAAATAGGAAAACATCCTGTGCTACAACACCGATATTTTTTCTTAAAGACTCTAAGCTTACATCTTTAATATTAATTCCATCTATTTCTATAGTTCCTTCTTCAAATTCAAAGAATCTTGGTATAAGATTACATAATGTAGTTTTACCTCCACCAGATGGACCTACTAATGCTACTGTTTTTCCAGCTTCTACAGATAAACTTAAATTGTTTAAAACTTCATTATCATTTTCATATTTGAATGATACATTCTTTATTTCAATATTTCCTTCTATATTCTTTAATTCTATTGGATTATTTGATTCTACTTCAGTATCTTCATTTATAATTTCCATAAATCTTTCAAATCCTGTCATACCATTTTGATATTGTTCTGTAAAGTTTATTAACTTTTTAATTGGTTGCATAAACATTTTTATATAAAGAAGATATGCTGCAAAATCTCCAAGTGTTATACGATTCATATAAGTAAAGTATCCTGCAATTATTAAAACTATTAACTCTAATAAATCTATAAATAAAAACATTCCAGAAAAATATTGCGCCATTACTTTATATGCACTTTCTCTCGCTTCTTTAAATATATCATTAGATTCATTAAATTTATCTAATTCATCTTTTTCAGTACAAAATGATTTTGTAACTTTCATACCAGCTATACTATTTTCTAATGTTGCATTTACATCTCCTGTTTTTACCCTAGTCTCCTTAAATGCATTCCTCATTTTTTTTCTTTGATACATTGTATATAAAACTATAAGTGGTAATATTGCAAAAACTATTAATGTAAGTTCTACATTTATTCCAAGTAATATGAAAAATGAACCAAATAACATAACTAATGATATAAATAAATCTTCTGGACCATGATGTGCTAGTTCTGAAATGTCCATAAGGTCATTTATAATTCTAGACATTATTACTCCTGATTTATTATCATTAAAATATGAATTTGGAAGTTTTTGCAAATGCATAAATACATAACTTCTCATATCTCCTTGCATTCTTACACCTACAACATGCCCCCAATACTGCATAAAATAATTCAATCCAGCCTTTACAATAAATATAATTAATAGGGTTATTGCAAATATAGCTAACATTCTATTATCTTTATTAGGAATGACATCGTCCATTATACTTCTAGTTATCATAGGATATACTAAATCACATAGAGCCACTGTAAAAGCTGCTAATATATCTAGTATAAATAATTTTTTATATGGTTTATAATATTTAATAAATTCTTTTATCATTTAACTTCCTCCTTTTCTTATTATATTTATACACAATTCGACTAATACTTAAACTCCTACCCTTTAAATTATATCACTACAGTAAAAATTTATTTAACATAATAATTTTATTTTTTATAAAAATATTGCCAACACTATAGTAACTAAATATGTCGGCAATACTTTAAATCAATTTAATTTATATATTATTTGTTTATGGCTTTACTTATTTCATCTATCATCGTATTTGTAGATATTATTCCACCATCACTTGTGTACCAAGATGGAGTGTCTAAGTATATTATATTACCATTTTTAACAGCTTTTGAATTGTTCATTAAATCATTATTTAATAATTCTTGAGCTGATTGTTGTTTAGTCTTAGTATCTATAACTGATTTATCTATAACAAATATAAAATCTGAATCTTGACTTGCTACATATTCAAATGAAATTTCTTGTCCATGATCAGCAGCTTTTATATTTTTATCACTATTTTTAAATCCAAAATCATTGTATATTGTTCCAAATCTAGAGTCTGCTCCAAATACACTTAAACTTCCTTCACTAGTCATTAAAGTTGTTGCTTCATATCTATTTTTAACAACTACTTTATTTACTTCAGCTATTTTTTCATTTATTTTAGATAATTCTTCTTCTACTTTATCTTCTTTATTGAATATATCACCTATAATTTTCATATTCTTAGTGAAATCTCTCATATATTGACCATCTTCTTTAGATAATGATATTGTAGGTGCAATTTCTGTTAATTTATCATAGAAACTATGTTGTCTTCCATTTATTATTATTAAGTCTGGCTTAAGTTCATTTACTTTTTCTAAATCCGGCTCTTTTAATGCTCCAACATTTCCATATTCATCAGCCTCAAATTTAGTTAAATATGTTGGAAGTACTGAACCCTTAGGAACTCCTATAACTCCCTCAATACCTAATGCTTCAATTGCATCTAATGCTGCATAATCAAATACTACTATTTTTTCTGGGTTTTTAACTACATCAGTAGTTCCTACTGCATGTTCTACCTTTACTATTTCTTGAGTGTCTGTTGATACTTTATTTTTTTCTTTATTTGAAAATACCAACATTCCTCCTATTAATCCTACTATTGCTATACCTGCTATTAGTGCTATTTTTTTATTCATTTCAATCTCCTCTTTCTTTTACTTTATTTAAATTTTTATATTTTATAATATTTTAAAATACTGATTTTTAAACTCATTTTATATTGATTATCTTTATCATTACATTTTTAAATTTTTTTAGAAATAAATGCATATTTTTTCTCCATCAATTTCAGCTACATTAAACTCCATTTCATATATATATTCTAGAGTTTCTTTATTTATAATTTCATCACAAGTTCCATATTTAGCTATTTTACCATCTTTCAATGCTACTATATAATCAGAATAACAAGATGTATAATTTATATCATGCATAACTAATACAACAGTTTTTCCTAATTCATCACATAAATTTCTAAGTACTTTCATCATTTCCACAGAATGTTTCATATCTAAGTTATTAAGTGGTTCATCTAAAAATACATATTCACTATTTTGAGCTATTACCATAGCAATATAAGCCCTCTGTCTTTGTCCTCCACTTAATTCGTCTAAGTATTTATCTTCTATTTCTTTAAGACCCATGTATTCTATAGCTTCATCTATATATTTATTATCTTCCTTGTTTAATCTACCTTGGCTATGTGGAAATCTTCCAAAAGCAACAAGTTCTCTTATTGTAAGTTTTAAACTTATATTATTAGATTGTTTAAGTATTGCTATTTTTTTAGAAAGTTCTTTGTTATCCCATTCATCTAGGTTTTTTCCGTCTATTATGACACTTCCACTATCTTTTTTCATAAGTCTTGTTATCATAGATAAAGCCGTACTCTTTCCTGCTCCGTTTGGTCCTATAAAAGAAGTTATTTTTCCTTTTTCTATATTAACTGATACATTATCTACTACAGTTTTATTAGAATACTTTTTAAGTATATTTTCTACTACTATCATTATCTCCTACTCTCCTTTAACAATAAGTATATAAAGT
>JAVXLU010000015.1:16260-28737 GCA_036646635.1 Romboutsia sp. | reverse complement strand
CATATTCAGTAATACTATTTGATGAAATAGAGAAAGCACATGAAGATGTATTTAATTTATTTTTACAAATATTAGATGATGGTAGACTTACAGATAATAAAGGTAAAACAGTAGACTTTAAAAATACTATTATAATAATGACTTCAAACATAGGAAGCCACTATTTATTAGAATCTGATGAAAATATATCTGGTGAAACTAAAAAACTTGTAATGAGTGAAATGAAGTATAAATTTAAACCTGAGTTTTTAAATAGGGTAGATGATATTATAATGTTTAAGCCTATAGATAAAGAAGGTATAAAAAGAATAATAGAGATATTTATGAAAGATTTAGAAAATAGACTTAAAGAAAGAAATATTAATTTAAAAGTTAGAGATTTGGCGAAAGATATAATAGCTAAAGAAGGATACGACCCTATATATGGAGCAAGACCACTTAAAAGATATATAGGTAATACACTTGAAACAATTATAGCTAAGAAAATGATTGCTGGATATATATATGATGGTTGTACTATAATCGTTAACGGAGAAAATGAAAATATAAAAATTGAGGTTGAATAATAATAATAATATAGAATTAAGTAGAGTATAAAATATTATTCAAGTGAAAAAAAGCAAGAATACATCACAGTTATTTAGTGATTTTTATAGATATCATATGAAAGATGATATTAATGAAGATGGTATAAGTATTATAAATAGAATAATTCTATAGATACTTTAATCGAGCTTCAAGATAACAGAAGAATAATTGGTGTTATATCTTATAGCTTTTATATATATACTCTGTTATAATAAGATAGCTTTAATAAAGTAATATTATTGTTAAATAAATTGAATATACAATATATTTAACATGGAGAAAGAGGTGTTTGTCATAATAGATTATAAGACAACAAAAAATAAGTATAAAACCCAAGGTGAAACTACACTAGTAACAATACTTAACAAAAAAAGTGCGGAATTAACTATAAAAATAGATACAAGAGATTTAGATAAAGTACAAGAGGCTGGAATTTGGTTTGCAGAATGGAATAAAGATTTTAATACTTATTTCGCTCAAAGTCAAAAATTAACGAAAACTGATAAACGTATTATAAGTACAAAGAGAAATTTACAGTCTTTAATATTAGATACTAAAAATGATGCTCCAATTAAACACATAAATGGTAATGTTTTAGATAATAGAAGATGTAACGTAGAAGTATTGACTTTAGGTACTAAAAATGATTATGAGGTAGTTGATAATGATACTATTGCTGTAATACTTAAGGATAAATATGGAAGGTTCCAAGCAAAAGCTTTAATATCATCTAAAGACTTAAATAAAGTTATTAATGATAAATATACATGGAACTACCATAAAGGGAATGGACAGCCTAAAGTAATATCTAATAGTGCTAAAGGGAAGTTATATTTGGATACATTCCTAATGAAACCAAGTAATAATATGAGAGTACATCATATAAACTTAAATCCTCTAGATAATAGAAGATGTAACTTAGAAAATAAAGAAAAGTAAGTTAAATAAAAAATCACCTTGATATAAATTCAAGGTGATTTTTGTGTTTATAATATAGAAGGATAATTATTCTTAAATAGTAGTCTGATAATAATTAAAAACTATTGTTTTTTCGTTGAATACCTGAGTATCAAAATTTATATCAAATTTAAAACTTATAAAGCCTATTATACCAATTAATATTAAAGTTAAGCCAATTCCTATTTTATTATTATTATTATTTTTATTTCCTATGATAGTTAGATATAAACCATATGCTAGAACTAATAATCCAACTACTCCTGGAATTATTAAAATTGAAAAGACTATTATAAATAGCGAGACTATAGAAAGTACTATCATTAAAACACCTCCTAATATATACTATTATAATATTAAATTTAATCAACAAATGTTAACGTTTTCAATATGTAAAAATATATACTATCAATTAATTTATAAAACAAAAGAATGCTTAAATAGAAAAAATACCGTTTTTGATTACAGGAACATTTGTTCTTTATGGTAGAAAGTGGCACTCATCAATATGAAGTAATCATGAAATTTTAGATTACAGCATATTTTTTGTATTTTAATAGATGCCCGTACATATAAATTAAGTGTATAAATAATTAATAGGGGAGTGATATAAAATTGAATACTATAATAATTAATGCTATAACAATAGTTTTTTTAATAATCATAGTTTCATATTCAGTTATAAATATAATATCAAACAAAAGTCTATATAATTTTATAGCTGAAGATTATAAAAAGCTTAATGAAGATTACAAAAGAAGTCTATTATACGAAAGAGTAAAAATTAAATATAACGCATACATATTAGAAAATTCACATGCAGATATAAATATAACATCTTTTATAGAAGAAGTTTGCTCAGGATTTACTGTAAAAAATAAATTTATATTGGAAAAAATAAGAACTATAAAAAATTCATCATCAATATGTATATTATTAGGGGTTTTAGGTACGTTTATAGGGCTTTCAATGATGCTTTTGAGTATTAATACTAATGATATAATAAATTCACTACCAAAGACGATAAGTAGTATGCAAACTGCATTTATAACAAGTATTTTTGGTATAAGTTTTTCAATAATAATAAATATCGCACTTAATCATAATGATTGTGAACATATATTAATTCAATTAATGTTAAAACTTGAAAACTTGCTAACTGCAGAAACAACTCATAAAAAATCACAAGATATTGATATAAAAATAGAAGATGTTAAAAATACAATAAATGAAATAAGTATATCTATAAAATCAATAGAGCGATTTGATGAAATATCTAAAGATTTAGCAACATTTAATGAGGAATTTATAAATGGTATAGGAGTTTTAAAGAACCTCTTAGAAGGATCACAAAGTTCTATTAAAACATTTGATCAAAGTGTAAGAAAATTAGATAAGCAATTTAGTATAATGAATATGAAATTTATAAAGCTATTTGATACATATGAAAATCAAGGAGAAATAAATAAAGAGATACTGCTTGATATAAAAGAAACCTCTAAAAATATATTCTCATCAACTGAAACTCAAGTTAAAATTAAAGATTATTTAAGAAGTTTATCATCAAGCTTTGCATTATATGAAAGAAACGCTCAGGATTTACTTACTAAATTAGTAGAGCATGAAAAGAGGATAACAAAAACTCAAGAAAATATTAATGAAGAACAAATAAACATAGATACAACTGTAAAACATTTAGCATCTGTAATTGCTATATCATCTCAGGATATTGAACAAAAGCTTAATATGATATTTGATTATATAGATATATATAAAGAAGCGTCAACAATAAATGCTATGCAAAATAAGAATTATAAACAATCTTCAAGTGAAGAAATTTATGATATGGAGAAACCGCATGAATCTAATGATATAGTTAAGTCTTCTAATTTAAATAATTTAACTCCATCTAAAAAAAAATATAATAAATTTAAAAGTAAATTAATTGGAGATGATAATAATGATAAATAAATATAGAAGAACTATAAATAGAGAATTTGAAAAAAGTAGTTTTTGGCCTACATTTACAGATATGATTTCGACAATTTTAATGGTTGTTATGCTTATGCTGTTTAGTTCAGAATCAATTGCAGGTTCTGTTGAGAAAGATTTAGCTAAAAGTGTTGGTGAATCAGTAGAAGAGATGCTACAAACAAATAAGTTACCTATAGAAATAGATAAAACTACAGGCCAAGCAACTTTTGGAGAGAGGACTATGTTTGATGTAGATAAATCAGAATTGAAATCAGAAGCTAAAGAAATGCTAAAAATTTTCGTTCCAAAGTACATAGAAACTATTTATAAAGATTATGGTGATAGTATATCAAAAATAGTAATTAAAGGTCATACAGATGATGTGGGAAGTTATTTATATAATTTAGAATTATCTCAAAAACGTGCATTTAGTGTTGCCCAATTTATAGTAGGTGATGAAATAGGAGATTATAAATATAAAGATAATGTAATGAAAGATATAGAAGCAATAGGAAGATCTGAAGCTGAGCTTATAAAAAATGAAGATAAAAGTATAAACCAAGATGCATCTAGAAGAGTAGAGATAAAATATGAAATAAAAGTTAATAATAATGAAAATAAATAGAAAGTAAATAAAAGGTGGATAGCTATCCACCTTTTATTTATCGTATTCAACATAATGATCATTTTGAAGATTATTTTCTTTGATAGTATCAGATTGAAACTTCAATGAAGCATAGAAACTAAACATTAACATTGGTATTAGTATTAGTAATGCAATTAGTTGAGTCTCTTTAGCCCGTTTACTATTATTAGTCAAAAAATCTCCTCCCAATTATAATAAGGAACCTATAAATATATTTATGGAAAATGTATATATACTTATAGTATACTATCATAGAAACAAGAAATTGCCTACGAAGTAAAATTATTGTTAATAACTAACTTTTTGTGGCATAATATCTAATGACATTACATAATTTTTATAAATCAAGGAGGAATAAAATATGAGTACACCAACACCACATAATAATGCGAAAATGGGGGATATAGCAGAAACTGTTCTATTACCAGGAGATCCATTAAGAGCTAAATTTATAGCAGAAACTTTTTTAGAAGATGTAACTCAATATAATACAGTAAGAGGAATGTTTGGGTATACTGGATATTACAAAGGAAGAAGAATATCTGTTCAAGGTTCAGGAATGGGAATACCTTCAATTGGAATTTATTCATTTGAACTTATACATTTTTATGGAGTTAAGAATTTAATAAGAGTTGGTTCAGCAGGAGCTATAAATCAAAATTTAAAATTACATGATATAGTAATAGGAATGGGAGCTTGTACAGACTCAAACTATGCCGCTCAATTTGATTTACCAGGAATGTATGCACCAATTGCAAGTTATGAATTAATGCAAAAATCTATAAATATAGCAAATGAACAAGGTACAAAGGTAACTGTAGGTAATATATTATCAAATGATGTATTCTATTCAGATAGAGGGTTAGAAGGTGGTCTTGGTAAGTGGCAGAAGATGGGAGTTCTTTGTGTTGAAATGGAAGCAGCAGGACTTTATATGAATGCAGCTAGAGCAGGTGTTAATGCTTTAACTATACTTACAATATCTGATTGTCCATTTACTGGAGAAGAATGTTCATCTCATGATAGACAAGTAGCATTTACTAAGATGATGGAAATAGCTTTAGAATTAGCGTAATAATAAAAAAAGATATGGTAATTTCCATATCTTTTTTATAATACTCTAAATACACCAGTAACAATACCCACTAATTTAACATCTTTAGAATTCAATATCATAGGTTCCATTAAATCATTTTCAGGTTGTAGTTTAATTATACTATCTTCTTGGAAAAATCTTTTTACTGTTGCATACTCATTATGAATAAGAGCTACAACAATTTCAGAGCTTGAGGCTATATTTTTTTTATCTACAATAACATAGTCACCATTTAATATTCCAGCATTAATCATGCTATCACCTTTAACTTTTAAGATAAAGTTATCTTTCCCTTTTATTAGATTAGCAGGGAATGGAATATACTCTTCAATATTTTGTCTAGCTAATATAGGGGTACCAGCTGTTACTTGTCCAACTAAAGGTAAATGAAGTACTTCTTGATTAAGACCATTTTCTAAATCTAATTTATTGGGATCTAACACTTCTATTGCTCTTGGTTTAGTTGGATCACGTCTTATGTAACCTAATTTTTCTAATTTATTAATATGAGAATGTACTGTTGAAGTAGACTTTAAACCAACAGCAACACACATTTCACGAACTGAAGGTGGATAACCTTTCAGTAAAATTTGTTCCTTTATAAAATTCAAAATTGCAACTTGTTTACTACTTAAATCTAAATACATAAACTTACTCCTTTCTAAACTTAATATCGTTTAATAAGAGTAGATAAATACCTTATTAATATTGTATACCTATATTGTAGCATAATAGACCTATTTATACAAACGTTTGTTCTTGAAAATATAATATTAAATTTCATTATTAATTTCATCTATTTTATAAATATTTTTATCATCAATCCATTCAAAGTTATTAACGATATCACGCTTAACATGTTTTTTGTGAGCTGCATATAACTGAGTAGTCGTTACATTGTCATGATCTAATAAATTTTGAACATCATAAATAGAAAATCCATTTTGAATTAAGCTAGTAGCAGCTGTAGCACGTAGCTTATGTGGGCTATAACCACTATCTCTTGATATATCCATTGAAATAGAAGTATATTTCTTAACTAGTTCTCTGATAGCCTTTGGATTAAGACGCTTATTTTGTAATGATAAGAAAAGAGCATCTTTACTTTCTTCATTAAGAAGCTCACTCTGTGGTCGCTCATTATAAATATAATCCTTAACAACTAATTCACAAGTATGGTTAATAGGCATTAAAACTTCTTTCCCTCTTTTTCTATATATTTTAAATTCGCCTCTAGAAAAATTAAATGAGGAAATATTAAGTTCTCGAAGCTCGTTAAGTCTAAGACCATAAGTAACAAATAAAGCTAATATAGCCTTATCACGAAGTTTTGTCTTTTTCCAATAAACTTTCTCTTTTTCAGTAAGACCATTTCCACTTTCAACAGCATCTAGCATTTTAGCAACTTCATCTATTTCAAGACGTTTTATAGCATCAGGCTGAGGCTTAGGAAGCTTAATTGGATTAAATCCATCAGTTATATTATTATTAAGTTGTTCATTCCTATAAAGGAACTTAAAAAGGGTAGAGATAGATGATTTTTTTCTAGCTAAAGCTCGATTATTATTTTCAAAGATTAAAGTATTCTTATCTGTATGTTTATAGTATCTTGAGCAATAATCCCCTAAAAATAAGTTTATATCTCTAGACTTGATATTATCAAATTCTTTTAGCGTTATTTTATTTATTTCATTAGCGGAAGTTAATTCTTGTAATTCTATTAAATAGTGGCAAAAGAATTGAATATCCTCTAAATAAGCAAGTCGAGTAGAAACAGCTACAGATCCTTTTAAATATATATAATAATCTTTCATAAATTTAGGAAGATTATTTTCAATTGAAATACATTTTTCAATTAAATCATTATCTCGAAGGACTATATTATCAGGCTTATCAGATTTATTATGAATTTTTAAAATTTTATTATTATTCAAATTATACCTCCAGTTAATTGCATTTATATATAAAATAACATATACATTTTTTGTTTTCAACAAATAATAGAGTAAGTAGCATATATATGTAATTAAAAAGTAGTTAAAGTTTTTATTAGAGATATATGCAAACATATATGTATACTTAGTTAAATTAATAATTAATTAAACTATTCCCTAAATATACATTTAAACACTAGTTAATTATTTACTTTAAAATGTATAATGATATTTAATTAATACCACTACTTTTACTTTTTACGAATATACATGCATATTTATATATATAATATTTATTTATGCATATGGGCTTATATAAAAATATATTGAAAATTATAATAGACTTAGCTTCATAGAATGAATTTTCGACAAAAACTAAACTAAATGCAAAAATATAGATAAAATTAATGATTTATCTATATTTTTGCATTTATATATTAGAAATACTAAGATAAACATTTTCCTATTTCTCTAAATTTATTATATCTTAATTCAACTATTTCATCACGACTAAGTTTCTCATAGTGATTTAATCTATCAATTATAAATTCTTTTATATCCTTTGCTACTGAAATAGCATCTTCTTGAGCTCCGTTAAATGGTTCTTTTATAACTTTATCGATTACATTAAGATTATATAAGTCTTTACTAGTAAGTTTCATAACTTCACTAGCATCTTTAGATTTAGATGAATCTTTAAATAAAATACTTGATAATCCTTCAGGTGATATTACAGAATAAACAGAGTGTTCTAACATACAGACCTCATTTCCTACTCCGATGGCTAATGCTCCTCCACTCCCTCCTTCTCCAATAATAAAACATATTATTGGAACAGATAGTTTACTCATTTCAAGTAGATTTCTAGCTATCGCTTCTCCTTGACCACGTTTTTCAGCTTCTAAACCACAAAATGCTCCAGGTGTATCTATGAAAGTTATAATCGGTCTATTAAACTTTTCGGCTTGTTTCATGATTCGAAGAGCTTTTCTATAGCCTTCTGGATGAGGCATTCCAAAATTTCTTTTTATATTTTCTTTTACATCATTACCTTTTTGATGACCAACTATTGTAACGTTAAATCTATCTATTTTACCAATTCCTGCAATTATTGATGGATCATCTTTATATAGTCTATCTCCATGAAGTTCAAAAAAACTAGAACAAATTTGATCTATATAGTCTTTGGTAGTAGGTCTTTTTATATCTCTACTTAAAGTAACTTTTTCATATGGTGAAAGCTCTATTTTAATTTCATTTTTAATTTTTAGTAATTTTTCTTCCAAATCATTTATTTTATCACTTAAATCTATATTATTAGATTCTGATATAGATTTAAGCTTTTTTATATCTTCTTTTAAGTTATTAATTTTATTTTGAATATCAATAGCCATTGTAGACAATTTACTTCCTCCCTATCTATCTAATTTAAGTTACATATGAAATGATAATATATTATGTAGTATATCCTTCATATCTACTCTATTTACTATCATATCTATAAAACCATTTTCTAATAAAAATTCTGATGTTTGAAATCCTTCTGGAAGCGTTTGATTAATGGTTTGCTCAATTACTCTAGGCCCTGCAAAACCTATTAAAGTATTCGGCTCTGAAATTATTATATCTCCAAGCATAGCAAAACTTGCTGTTACACCACCCGTAGTTGGATCAGTAAGTATAGATATATAAGGAAGTGATTTCTTTTCTAATTTGTGAAGCGCCTGAGATGTTTTTGCCATTTGCATAAGGGAAATCATACCTTCTTGCATTCTAGCGCCACCTGATGCGCTACAAATGATTACTGGAAGGTTATTGTCAGCCGCATATTCTATAGAATATGTAATTTTATCTCCGACTATAGAACCCATACTTCCCATCATAAAATCTGGGTTCATTACACAAAGGACACTTTTAATTTTATTAATTTCACAAATACCACAAATAACCGCTTCATCCTCGTTTGTTTTTTCTTTATATGAGTCAACTTTTTCTGCATATTTAGGAAAGTTTAAAGGATTTTGTATTTCTACTTTAAATTCAAACTCATTAAAACTTTCTTTATCACATAATAATTTTATTCTATCACGAGCTTTAAATTTATAATGTCTTTTACATTTTGGGCATATGTTTAAGTTATCTTCTATATCTTTTTTAAATACATGATCATTGCAACCTTTACAATAAATCCAAAATTTATCATCAACACTATTTTCCTTGAAATTATTATTCAAGGAAACAGTAATATACTTAGTTTCTTTCTTAGATTCTTTTTGTGACAAAAACTTCTTTATCATAATTTATTAACTCCCTTGAGCTTTATATTGTACTAGCAACCTCTAGCATAAATTCATTTTCTATAAACTTAGTATGATGAGTATCTTCTTTAAAAGCGTCAGAATTTAAAAGTAGTCTTTGGAATGATACATTTGTATCTACTCCTTCGATTATTATTTCATCTAATGCTCTATTTACCTTCTTTATACATTGTTCTCTATTTTCAGCCCAACATATAAGTTTTCCTATCATTGAATCGTAAATAGGTGGTATTGTATAACCTGCATATATAAATGTATCAAATCTTACTCCAAAACCTCCAGGAATATTTATTGAATCTATTTTACCTGGGCATGGTTTAAAACTTAAAGAAGGATTCTCAGCATTTATTCTACATTCTATAGCATGACCTCTAAATATAATATCTTCTTGATTAAAAGGAATAGATTTATTATTTGCTATTAAAATTTGAAGATTTATAAGGTCTATTCCTGTAATCATTTCTGTAACTGGATGTTCAACTTGTATTCTTGTATTCATTTCAATAAAATAGAAGTTTTTATTATTATCTACTATAAATTCTATAGTACCTGCACCTAAATATCCAATTCCTTTTACAATATCAACAGAAGTCTTATATAAATCTTCCTTTTCATTATCATCTAAATAGTTACTAAGAGATTCCTCCATAACTTTTTGATTACGTCTTTGCATAGAACAATCTCTACCACCTAAGTGGATAGCATTTCCAAATGAATCTCCAAATACTTGGACTTCTATATGTCTAGGGTTTTCTATAAATTTTTCCATATATAAATCACTACTAGAAAAAGCAGACAAAGCTTCTGCACTTGCCATATCGTAGCTTGTAAATAATTCATCATCACAAGTTACGATTCTCATACCCTTTCCACCTCCACCATTAGAGGCTTTTATAATTATAGGGTAGCCTATTTTATTAGCTAGTGACTTAGCTTCTTCTTTATTTTTTAAAATTCCATCTGATCCAGGAACAACAGGAATATTTAATTTCATCATAGTTTCACGAGCTTTAGATTTATCACCCATTAAAATCATTTGTTCCATTTTAGGTCCTATAAGTATAATTTTATTTTCTTCACACTTTTTAGCAAATTCTGCATTTTCAGATAAGAATCCAAATCCAGGATGTATAGCGTCACAATTAAGCTTAAGAGCTAAGTATATTATGTTATCTATGTTATTGTAACTTTTAGTTATATTATTTGGACCTATACAGATAGATTCATCTGCTATGTATCTATGAAAACACTCTTTATCGATATCTGAGTATATAGCGACTGTTTTTATATCTAGTTCTTTACAAGTTCTAATTATTCTAACAGCTATATCTCCTCTATTTGCAATTAGTATCTTTTTTATCATAATAAATACCTCCTACCTATAATGGTCTTATTTTAAATAGAGGTTGGCTATATTCCACCAATTCTTCATTTTTAACTAAAATTTCAATTATTTCACCAGATAAATCGCTTGTAATTTCATTCATTAGTTTCATAGCTTCAAGTATACATAAAGTATCACCTTGATTTACTATATCTCCAACTTTTACAAAATTGCTATCAGTTGGACTTGGAGATGCATAATAAGTACCCATCAAAGGAGCTTCTACCAATACTAAATTGTCATTAGTTTGAGTTTCTTCATAGGATTCAGTAATTATAGTTTCATTAATACAATCCTCTAGATTTGATAAGGTTTTCTTTGTATTAGTAGTTGTTTTTGATACTTCGAGTTTTAAATCATTAGTTTCAAGTTTTATATATTCTAAATTAGTTTTATCTATAACATTTAATAAATCTTTGATTTCATTTATATTCATTTGTGTTACCCCCTCATATTATTACCTGGTACTAATATTATATCACAAAAAAAGCTTTTGTAAACAAAATTTCAAATTGACTTTTTCATTTATTTCTACTTTAAAAGGTGTTGATAAATTTATCAACACCTTTTAAAGTAGGCAAATTAACTTAGTTAATGATAATTTGATGATTCAATATTAAAAATGAGGTTATTTTAAATATTTTAAATAATTATAGTATTAAAAAATAAAGTTTAACTTAATGATTAGATTCTTTTTTTATATTTTCAACGTCTTCTTCACTAAAACCAGTTATATCTGTTATAAATTGAAGATTAGCATTTTTATTTAATAAATCAATCGTCATTTCTTTTTTTGTAATAGCTATTGTAGCTTCTGATGTTAGCCTAATTTTATTGCTGTTCATATCTTTTTCTTCAATTACATCTGTAACTGCTCTATTTTCGTTAATTTTAATTTCTAATTTATAACTAACCAAGTTAAATAATATAAGTAATGCCGGAACAGCAAAATAAATCTTAGCTCCCATAAACCCGATAATAACTGTTAGTACTATAAAAAATATATTTATGTTTTTTATAGATATATTTAAAAATTTCACATCAGGATTATATGATTTTATAATAGCTAGTAATAGAGTTAAAATACATAGAGGAACTAAAGTATAACTAGACACAACACCACTAAAACCTAAAAAGTCAAAATAATTCTCTATATTACCATATACAAACATGAATCCATTTAAATATGCATAAATACATGCGATTATACCAAGTACCGATCCGATAGCTTGGGTATACCAATTTACAAACTTGAAATCCATATTATCACTCCCTAAAGTACATATATGTAATTAATATGCATGTCGGGATTTAAATATATCTTTTAAATAGAAAAAGCTTCTATATTAATATAATCTTTTAGTGTAACTTGTTAATAGCATCTTGTAATACATCAATATTTTCTTTTGATGATTGCAAAGCTATTAATTGTGAAGTTAAAAGTTTAGCGTTTTCCTTATCATCACAAGATATACATTGATATATTTTATTAAGTAATTCATGTTCCTCATTATTTATAACATTGTTTGGTTCTATTTTATTTTTTTTTAATATTTCAATATTAGATATTATTTTATTAA
>JAVXLU010000015.1:0-16250 GCA_036646635.1 Romboutsia sp. | reverse complement strand
CATAGTAATCTCCTTTTTAATAATTTATTATAACTATTATAATTATATCTGACTATATATATTTCCTTCTTAAATTTAACTTCTTAAATATTTATATACTTATTATTTATATTAATAATATAGACATTTTAGAATAATTTATTCTAAATATTATTTATAAGTGATTATTTTAATATATTTTTATTTATTTTTATATAAGAAAGCATTATAATTTAATTCGTGTTGATTATGTTATACTGCATTAAGTATATAAATATTTAATTAAATATAATTAATGTAGAAATATTTATATTAAATTCATTAAAGGAGAACTTTGATTATGCTAGATACCATAGAATTTATACTTAAATTTTCATTTTTAGTTTTATCTATAATTTGGGTAGGTAAAATAATGATTATAAGAACAGACAAGCAAATAGTCATAAATCCATTGCTTATTATAATTTCTGCGTTGCTTGTTGTGATGCCTGAATCTAGTGATATATATGAGTTATTTGGAATTAGTACGCAAATTATAAAAATAATATTATATACGCTATATTCACTAGTAGTTTTAATAGGTATATTTGTGACTAATAAAAAAAATGGTCTATTTTAATAAATAATATAAATAGGTTATGATAATTCATAACCTATTTATATTATTTGCGTTTATTAGCTTCACATCTAAATATTTTCATTCCATAAGACATAAATTTATCTTCATATTCAGTTGTAACATTTTCGAAGTCGCTATTTACTAAGTCTAGTGATATATTTTTAAGTATCCAGTTATTAGATGATATCTCATTTAAGCTAAATTCAAATAACTTCTCATTATCAGTTTTAAAATGTAGTTCACCATCTGAATTAAGTAATAATTTATATTTTTCTAAGAAGTTAGTATGAGTTAATCTTCTTTTAGCCCATCTAGTTTTTGGCCATGGATCACAGAAATTAACGTAGATTCTACTTAATTCACCTTCTTCAAAGTAATCGAGTACATTAGCTACATCAGCCCAAGCGAATAATATATTATCTAAATTAGCTTCATCAGCCTTTTCTACACCTTTTATAATAACTTCTTCTTTTATTTCGAAAGCTATATAGTTTATATTGGGGTTTTGTTTAGCTAAAGTTGTTATAAACTTTCCTCTACCTGTACCAAACTCTACATATATAGGGTTATTATTTTCAAACCTTAAATTCCATTTTCCTTTAAGTTCATCTATATTATCTCTAAGAACATAATTTTTATAACCTAACAATTTCTCATCTGCACCTTTTACTTTTCTTCTTCTCATGTTATTACTCCTTATAGTTTATTAAAATATAATTATAACTAATTTTTGTTAAAAAATAAAGGATATTAGCTTTTTAGCTAGTATCCTTTGTTTTTTAATGTCCGCAGCCAGAGCATCCTCCACCACATCCATCTTGATCATTTGAATTTTCTGGTCCTACTTTGAATCCGTAACCAGTATCCTCTATAACTATATTTCCATATTTTGTATAATCTTCGTTACTCATTATAAAATGTAAACCTTCTACATTGTATTCTAAATCGTCAGCCTTTTGCTCATCCAGAGCAAGTCCAAATGATGGACCGCCTCAGCCTATGCCTGCAAAATAAACTCTTATATTTTTAGGCCTATCTTGATTATCCTTTAAGATATCTGTCAGTGTATCAACTGCTGTTTGTGGTAAAGTAACCTTCATCTTAATCATTTCCTTTCAATTATTGTTATTTTGTATTAAAAGTATTTTAGCTATAAAACTAAAAAATATTTTATAAGTAAATTTAGTAACTTACTAATTAACATATATCACGTTATTATTAAATGTATATATATTATATACTTTAAAGTAGTATATAATCAATTCATTTTTAACATTTATGGAAAAATAAGTATTATTTAATCATTTTATTTATAAATATAAAATGTATTTAGTTTAATACCCTTAATATTTATATAATAAACACAGTTGAATTTAAAAATATGTAAATATTAAATTAATTAACTTTATTGAGGAAATCTTTATGTTATAATAGTTAGTTGTGATTGACTTATACAATTTATAACAACTAAAGGAGGTATTATAATAATATGAAAAAGAAAGATTCAAGTGTTATCCTAGAAGGAATTGGTTTACTATTGGGAAGTATATCAATGAGTATTGGTATTAATATGTTCTTAAAACCACACACAATTGCTCCTGGTGGGCTTAGCGGATTATCTGTAGTACTAAATAAAGTAACTGGTATGTCTGTATCAAATATAATGCTAATGATAGGTATACCATTAGTAGTACTATCATTTAAAATACTAGGTACTAAAAATTCTATGAAGACTTTAATAGGTACTGTATTATTTTCTATAATAATAAATTTAACGTCTCCTTTATCAAATATCTTAGTAACTAATGATTTACTATTATCAGCTATATTTGGAGCTATATTAGTAGGTATTGGTATTGGTATTGTATTTAGAGCAGATGCTTCTACTGGAGGTACTGATTTAATAGCATTGATACTTAGTAAAAAATTCCCGGGTATAAAAGCTACTAAGTTTATGATGTGTCTAGACGGTGTTGTTGTTATATCTTCGGGTATAGTAAGTAACAATATAGAAACTGCACTCTACTCTGCTATAGCTCTTTATGTCATAGTGAAAATAGCAGATGCTATAATGGAAGGTTTTGATTACTCTAAAGCTTTCATGATAATTTCTGATAAATCAGAGGATTTAAGAGAAGCTATAACTAATGAATTAGATAGAGGGCTAACGATACTTGACGGGAGAGGTGGATACACTGATGATAAGAAAGAAATACTATTAGTAGTTGTTTCTAAAACACAAGAAATATATCTGAAAAAATTAGTTAAATCTACAGATCCAAATGCTTTTATAATAGTAAGTACTGTTCATGAAGTATTAGGAGAAGGATTTAAATCAATGACAGCTTAATGATATCAGTTATAAACAAATAAAAAAGTGGCATATGCCACTTTTTTTATTTATTTATAACTGATATTGGTTGTATTAATAGACCGCTAAAAGTTCCTGATTTTAAAAAAGGTACTTCATGGTAAAATTCAGCTTTTATCAAACAATCTGAAGTAATATTTTTAATAATAATTTCAGATATAGAATATAATAGTGATGGTCTTTTATTTGTTTTTACAGAATCGTATTTACCTGTAACCTGTATATTATCAAATAAAACTTCAATTTCATTATTCCAACGTATTGGTGTTTTAAAATGGCAGTCTGTATTTGCATTTATTAATACGGCATCTAATAATATTAGTTGTTCACTAGCAATAACTTTTACATTTTTACGGTGTAGTCTATCTATAAATGACAAGTCTTTTATTTTATTATCAGAAATATTTATGAGTTTTAAATATCTTAAATTTTCTAAATTAGGAACTTTTGATATATTATTGCTATCAAGACCTATGCTTTTCAATTTTTTCAAATTAGATAAAAAAGATATATCCTCTATTCTGTTTTCACTAAGGTCTAAGTTGTTTAATTTTGTTAGTTGTCCTAGTACATTAGCATCAACTATATCATTTTTATTTAAATTTATGTTAATTAAATTAGTGGCATATTCTATTCCAGTTAAATCATCTATTCCTGTTTCTGATAAATCTAATTCTACTAATGTACTTAAATATTCTTTTGTTATTTGATTTATTTTTTTGCTATATGAGTTGGCTATAAAATAACGTAGTCTCTCATTTATCCAATTATTATTAATGTTTTCATGCAAGTGGAATCATTCCTTTTTTATATAGTCACTTTTGAGTATTTGATATTTATGGCATGTAGTATAACTTCCGACTTTATTAGAATGAAATTTTTTTTTGAATGTACCTAAATAATTAAACCCTAAAATTTCTAAGGGTTTTCTTGAATACTTATTATCTTCAAATATAACAGCTATGATTTTTTTTAGGTTTAAATCCTTAAAACCATACCTTAAAATTTCAATAGCTAGCTCTGTAGATAAATCGTATCCCCAATATTTAGGATTTATACAAATACCAATTTCGCCTTCCTTTGAATTTGGAGAAATATTATTAAATCCTACATTGCCTATTACTTTGTTTTCGTTTTTTAAAACAATACCATAGTGACCTATTTTACCTTTATTATAGTTTTTTAAAAAAAATGATTTTATAAAATACTCTGTATCTTTTAGAGTATTTTGTTTTTTAAAAGGTAAATATTTAACCACTATATCTTGATTATAATACTCAAATAAATCTTTAGAGTCATTTAATGTTATAGGTCTTAAAATACATCTTTTTGTTTCAAGTATTTTCATTCTGTTAGAATTAGAGTCATGCATATTGATGTCTCCTTTAATAAATTATATAGATAATATCTATATAATTTATGCAAAAAATTATATAACGGTTCATACGATACATAAAATATATACTTTTATGCCAAAAAAATAATACATAGTGATTTCAATACTTTGAATATAAAAATAACACTTTATGTCAGTTGTATGTCAGAATTTTTTATTTTTATATTTCAATAACTATGTTATAATAAATAGATAATTGTTATTTAATGGAGGTAATTGATGAGTTTTGCATTTATAAGAAAGAGAAGCAAAAACTACATAGTTTATTTAGAATATAAAGACTCTGAAAACGGAAAAAAGATACAGAAGAACATGGGGTCATTTGATAAAAAAAGAGACGCTTCTAAGAAACTTAATGAGATAAAAGATAGTATATATAAGGATGAATTAGCACTACCAAATACAATAACAGTAGAAATTTTTCTGTTGGATTTTTTAGAAAAGTATAAGGTTAATCTATCAATAACTACATATAATTGTTATATGAGAATTTGTAAAAAATACTTAATCCCTATATTAGGAAAGTATAAATTAGAAGATTTAAAACCTATTCATGTTCAAAATTATGTTGATGATTTAATAGGTATATTAGCTCCGCAGACTATAAAAATACATATAAATATATTGAATTTAGCGTTAAAAAAGGCGTATCGTCTAAGATTAATTAGAGAAAATATAGTTGATTGTATAGAGATTCCAAGGATAAAAAAATTCAAAAATAATATATATAATACGGAAAGTATGGTTGAATTACTACAAATTTGCAAAGGTAGCCAGCTAGAATTACATATATATTTAGCTAGTGGATTAGGTCTTCGTATTTCAGAAATATTAGGATTAACTTGGGATAATATAGATTTCACAGAAAATACCATAACAATAGATAAGATAACTGTGCGAAATGATGGAGCTGTAATACTAAAAAATCCAAAAACTGAGAGCTCTGAAAGAACAATTTCCGTTCCAAAAGAAATCATTTTGATGCTAAGAGATCACAAAAAAAGACAGTCTGAATCTAAATTAAAAGGTCAAATTAAGAATAAAATGAACTTATTGTTCTTTGATAAAAACGAACAACCAATAGCTCAAGATGTTCTTAGTAAAAAATTTAATAAATTTTTGAAGGGAAATAATCTAGAACATATAAGATTTCACGACCTTAGGCATTCACATGTAACTTTATTAATAAATTCTAAAGTTCCTATTAAAGTTGTATCTGAAAGAGTTGGTCATTCTAATATTAACACTACTTTAAATATTTACGCACATACACTTAAAGAAATGGACTCCGAAGCTAGCGATAAAATTTCTGAAAGTTTATTTAATCTAGGATGATATAAAAAAACCGAGTTATTTAAATCACATTTAAGGCACTTGAATTCTTATAAAAGACCTATTATGTGAAAAAACAATGAAAGCTTTTAAAAGTACCTTTTATGTATTTAAATTAGATTTTACATATTTAAACTTATAAAAGTTTCCGATAATACTATTATGTAAACTTTTATAAAAATATACTACAATATAGAATACTCTTAAAATTATTTCAATTTTAAGAGCATCAGAAAAATAAATAGTATAATTGTACTAATTACATCATATAGGCTATTAAAACTGATTTAAATAGATTTTATATAGATTATAATATAAAACACTAAAAAAGGTTTATTATAATATTGTTATGTCAACTTATTTCAGATTTTATAAATACTATTATATAAATATAGCACCTAACTTAATTTAAGTAAGGTGCTGTATTTATATATTTTTTTAATTATATAAATTTTTCGAGCTTAGCAAAAGCATAGTCTAGTGTAGAATCTAAGTTACCATTATTTTTACCCCCACCTTGAGCTAATAGAGTACTTCCTCCTCCTTTACCATCAAGTAAAGTTATTGCGTCTTTTAATAAATTGTTCATATTTAAATCTTTTAGATTTTTAGAACACGTAAATATTATATTTACTTTATCTTCATTTATTATACCTAATAAAGCTATCGTATTATCTTTTTCTGTGATTTTAGATGCTAGTTTCGATACATACTTTATGCTTTCTTGATTGTATATTTTCTTGATTACTGATAGGTTTTTTATTTTTTTACTGTTATCTATTATTTCTTTTAATTCATAGTTTGAGACTATTTCTTCTAGTTTTCTATTTTCTTTTAAACTAGTTTCAAGATTTTCATGTAAATTATTTATTCCTTTTATTGCTTCTTCACTACCACAACGTAGATATTTACATATATTATTTAAAGATAAATCTCTTTTTAAAGAGTAATCTATTGCTCTTTTTCCAGTTAAAAATTCTATTCTAGTAGCGTTTCTATTTTTTTCATATCTTTTTATTTTAATAATTCTTAAATCTAATGTAGACTTAGGATGTACTCCACAACAAGCATTAGAGTCTAAATCACCTATCTTCACTATTCTTATATCTTTTGCTGTATTAGGTAAATCTCTTCTTATCCATATTTTTTTTAATTCTTTTTTAGATGGAGTTAATGTTTCAACTAATATATTTTCACTTATAATTTCATTAGCATAAAGTTCAGCTTCTCTTATTTCATCTTCAGTTATAATACCTTCTATATCAACAGTGCTTATATCTTTTCCTAAATGAAAACCAACTGTATTTTTATTAAATAATTTAAAAAAGCTTCCTGATAAAATATGTTGTCCAAAATGTTGATGCATTCCATCTTCTCTTCTGTTCCAGTCTATTTCACATTTTACTTTATGTATTTTTATTGGTTTTTTATCAAGAATATGATAAATTTTTTCGTCTTTTTCATAGACATCTAATACATCAAAAACATCTATTTTACCTAAGTCACAAAATTGACCACCACCACCAGGAAAGAATGCTGTTTTATCTAGTAATATATGAAATTGGTTATCTATTTCTAGTATTTCTTCTATTTCTGCCGTAAATGTTTTTATATACTGATTTGTGTAATATAATTTTTCCATATTAATAACCTCTCTATATCATGATATTAATATGATACCATATTTTTATTAAAAATTACTATTTTAATGACGTTAGTAATTTAATTTTCTATAAATATATATTTTTTAAGTAAAACAAGTTATTAATATCAAGTTTTGTATAAAATAGAATTAATATCTGAAATTAAGTCTGCTTTATCGTTATTATCAAACTTAGAATTTAAACTTATGCATTCCGTTACTTTGCTTATAAAATCTAATGCATTATCTTTATTTATTACTATTTCGCTTTGTATATAGTTTATATGTAGTGATTTGGTTATAGAGTGACATATTAAAACCCATTGCTTTGAATCTAAGTCTAAGAAGTAAAATAATTCTGGTTTTTTATTAAATAATTCTTTTATAAATACAACTACTTCTGGTATTTCATATATTTCTCTTATATCCTCATCATAACCATGGATACTTAATCTAAACCTAGATAACTTAGCATAGTCAACTCTCATTAATGTATTAATCCATGAATAAATATTTTCCATATTTTTTGAAATAATTTCATCTTTTACTATATCTATAATAAATATATGACTACCACCAGAACAAAGTTTAGTAAATTTATTGGGTGTCATAACATCTGTAAACATAAAACCTACATTATTTATTTTCATGAAAAGCTCCTTAAAATATATTGTATTTTAATTATGTCATAGAAGTAATAAAAATATACCGTATTAAAATTACTACGGTATATTTTATAATAATTTTTTCATTTTAAATATAAGTATTGATATTACTATAATAATAGCCATAAAGCATAATATTGTAGGATAACCATATAACCACTCGAGTTCAGGCATAACTTTAAAGTTCATACCATAAATACCTGTTATTATAGTAAGGGGTGCTAATACAGCTGTAAGAAGTGTAAGCTTCGTTATTAAGCTATTAGTATTTTCAGCTACTTTAGATGCATAAATATCAAGTAGCTTATCTGCTAATTCTCTAGTTGATAATGCAAAAGAATATAGTTTATCTATGCCAAAATCTAAACCTTGTAAATTTTCAAGATTATATTTTTTAACATCTGAATATTTTAAAAATCTTATATTTTCTTTTATAATTCTATCGCCTATATATAATAGTGGTCTAGTATGTTTAACTACTGACCTAGTTATACCTCTTACATAGTTAATTTCAGCGATATAATCTTCTTTAATTCCATCCATCATAGCATCTTCTATTTCAAGTATCATATCTTCTATTTTTTCTAAATTTTCAAATTCATGAACTATAATATTTTTAAATATTAAATAATTTATTTTAAATAAACTAACAATAGTTGGTGCATCATCCATCTTTAAGTTATTCATAATTAAATTACTAACAAATTTATAAATAAAGTGTCCTTCTCTAGATACTACTAATATAAAATTATCTGCTGAATAAATGTTAATCTCATCAATAATAGATTTATTATTTTCTAAGCTAAAAGTATTAACACTTAAGAAATCATAGTTTTCAAATAAATCTAACTTTATATTTTCATCAAAATTAAGACAATCATTAAATGTAATTTCATCTATACATAAAATATCTTTAACAAGCTTTAGTTCACTTGGGGTACTAAGTATTACATATGAATTTTTTTCATTATAAAATTCAATTTTAAATTTATCTAATTTTTCTCTTGTATTTAAGTTTAAAATATACATATTATCACCCTTAATAATTATTAGTATTTACTAAAAGTTATTCTTAAATTCATTTTATTTGACATAAATTTTTATTACATTTAATATAGTATTTTTAAAAAATAAATAAAAATAGCATTTAACTTAAAAAAATAAAGTGAAATGCCATTTTCTCAGCCGGGACGACTTTAAAAAGTAAAGTGCAATTATATAAAAGTTTACTTTTTAATAATTATACTTTATATTTAGTTTTTTGAATATATCAGTCATTTTATCATAATTTATATCTAGTTCAAGTTTATCTAAATCAATATCTTGAATTTCTTTAATATCTGTTTTTATTGTTGCTAATTGTTTACTTATAAAAGCATCTTCTTTATAGGTCAGTAAGTTCTTTATAGGAGACCTTTTTATGCCTAACTCTTCTTTAAAAAATAATGCTATATCCTTTTCATCTTTAGCATCTAAGTTTTCTAATGCTTCATATATACCTTCAATAGTTTTATAGTATCTAAGCAAAGGCCTACTAGAGGTTTCACCTACATTTTTAACACCTTTTATATTATCTGATTTATCTCCTTCTATAGCTTTTGCATCTATTATTTGTATTGGGTCTATACCTTTAAAATAATTTACATATTTAGGTGTATATTCAAATACACCACTTGGAATATTTAAGTCTTTTAAATTAACACCTAATTCATTATACATAGTATCATACTTACTTGTAACCATCCATAATTTGGTGTAATCTGATACTAACTGGATATAATCTTCATCTTTAGTATGAAGAAATATTGGTATTGTAGTTTCAAATTTCTTTACTAAACTTCCTGCAAAATCATCAGCTTCATAACGGTCATCAGAGAATATCGCAATATTTACTTCAGAAAGTATTTCTGTTAATAATTTAAATTGGCTACTAAGAGGATGTGGAGTTTCTTTTCTAGTTCCTTTATACTCTGGATAGATTTCTCTTCTAAAAGTATTTCTAGATTTATCTAGAACAATAGCTAAATGTGTTATATTCTGTTTTTTTATTAAAGGTATCAATGTTTTAAAGAATATATAGATACCATTAGTATAAATTCCATCTGGAGTTTGCATAAGTTTTGTATATGCAAATTCTTTTTGTTCATCTGTTTTTGCAAATAATAAATCTCTAGCTGTAGCATAAAAACTAGTAGATAACAATGATGAACCATCAACTATTAGAAGTTTACTACTTATTATTTTATCAACTATAGGATTATCATCCTTAGCTATATCTTCTACTTTGTAATTATCTTTAATATCTTTATGTGGATTTGTTAAATCGGTATTCATACTAGAACCAACATAACTATTTAATCTTATATAATCAGATCGATTTAATCCAGAGGATTTTATATCATATTCATTATATAGAGTCTCTCTTACTTTTTCTAAGTGTAATAAATGATTTTCATCTATTATTAAATCACAAGATAAATTTTCTTGTGAATCTTTTTTAATTTTATATTCTAAAAAATCGAATAAGTTATCCATATAGTCTCCTTTTGTTACTTACATATCCATTTTTGTCGTATATATATTTATAACATAAATAATATAATAAATATATATATTATTATATAAAATAAAGATGTTCTCTTCATAATTTATAACTGAAGAAAACATCTTTATTTAATTTATTTTATTATTTTGTGAAAATGAGAAAACATAAAATTATAAATCTTAGCAAAAATTTTATTTGATAAGATATAAGTAACAAATAATGGACTAAATAATATTATACATTTTGTTAATATATTTTTATCCCACGTGGGAATTAAATAAAAAATAACTAATATAACATATATATGGAATGTATATACATACATTGTTGATTTTGCCAAATTACTATAAAATGTTTTTATACTTGGTGTTAATATACATATAAATGAGCTTAGAGCGATGCTGCTCATATAGAGTATAATTCTATAAGCTATACCAGTCGAGATGTTCATACCAAGTTCCTTGTAAGAGTAAGAACCATATAAAAATCTATAGTCAAGAACATTTTTATCAGCTACGTAAAGTCCTAACATAATAAATATGATAACTCCTAATAAAGCAGTCCATACACTTACTTTATTTAATAGCTTTAATTTATTAAAATCACAGTAATATCCTAATAAGAAAAATGGTAAGAAAAATATTGTTCTTGAAAATGATAATATAGATCCATTAGGAATTAATCCGACTAAAATGCCAAGTAAAAAACTTATAGGAAGTATATATTTTATTTTAACTAGGTACTTAATAGATACTCTCCAAAAAAACAGACTAAGTAAAAACCATAATGTCCATCCTGGATATATTATAGGTATATTATATTCACCAGTATATAAGTAAGCTAAGCTATACCATATAATATTAAGAATTATATATGGTATTAGTAGACTTTTTAAAAATACTTTTTTACTTTTGTTTATATTTTTAGAGAGAAATCCTGATATAAATATGAATAGCGGCATATGAAAAGTATATATAAACATATACATTCCCATCAATGTATCATTTGTATCTATGTAACGTTCTATTAAATGACCAAATACTACTAAAAATATTAGTAATACTTTTAGATTATCTACAAAGTAACTTTTTTTTATTTCATTCATATGATTATCCCCTTTTGCTTTCTATTCTTCCCATTAATGCAGTGTTTTATAACTATAAGTACCTAGCTTGTGTATTAATATTAGCTAGGTACTTATCAGTTTAAGTATCTATTTGTTTTAATATATCTATATCTTGTATAAAATCTAGTATATACTTAGAGTATTGATTTCCATCTCCTCTTACAATATCTATTGTATCCTCGTGTTCAGCTTTTCTTATTATTTTAAGTGTAACATTTTCATCTAAATGTTGCGCTTTATTTATAAAAGATATAGAATTTTCTAAATCTATGAGACTATCGCTATCACCGTGTATACATATTATTGGTATATTGACTTCTTTGTTTAACAAGTTTATAGGATTAACTTCTTTAACTTCCTTTTTAAAAATATAGTTTTTAATCAAAAATTTAGAATATGTTGATTTGCATTTTAAAAAATCTAATACACCAGATATAGATATAAATCCTTTTAGTTTATTATTATCTATATTATATTGTTCTTGTCTAATAATATCAAATACTATGTGTGAAGCTAATTCACCTCCTGCTGAGTATCCAGAAACTATAATGTTGTCATTATTTATAGTATTTTTAATATAATGATTTAATGCAGTAAATACATCTTCTATTTGAGAGGGATATCTATAAAACGGAGCAAGCCTATACCCTACAATAACTGAATTGTATCCCATCTTATAAAAATATTTGCCAACTGAACTATATAATGATGGATTACCATGCCACCATCCACCACCATGTACGAAAAATATAGTTATATCATTATTAATATCTGGAGTATATACCTTATAGTATTGTCTATTGCTTTTTCCGTATTTTATTATTGTACCTTTTATCTGAGGGTCTTTTATATAGCTATATGTTATTGTCCTATGAATATTGAGTATTTTATTTTTTATCTTAGAAAATCTAAAATTATTCATATAATATACCTCTCTTAAAATATAAATGGAAAAAATCAATAAATTTTATTGGCCATTATATATTATATTGCCACTATTGTTGGAGTTTATATTAGTAATGTATTCCTTTAATTAAATTATAGTACTAATTGAGACTCTTTGCTATTATGTATTTTTAGTTATTGTATATTATACTATAAAACTCCAATATATATAAAACTAATGCTTAATTATATTAAGTATAGAGTATATATATATTGGAGTTTTATTAATTAATTATATTTTTTATAAGGCTTTTAAAGCAGCTATATTTAATAAGCTCCATGGCTTATTAAAGTGAGGTTGGAAGAAAAAGTCAGTCATTGCTAATTCTTCTAAAGTCATCTCATTTTGAATAACTACTGATAAAGTATTAATAAATTGAGTTAAATCTATTTTAGAAATTATTTGACCACCAATTATTTTTCTACTATCTTTATCAAATACTAATTTAATTGTAGCTTCATCAAATGTTGGCATAAACTCTGGTCTATAATTATCACTAGCTATTACTGAACCTATATTTAAGCTTGTAGTATTTTTAGCCACTTCTTCTGTAAGTCCAGTAGAAGCTATACATAAATCATATATTTTTATTCCTGATGTACCCTGAGTTCCCATATATTTTAAAGTTGGATTTATTAGATTTTTGGCAACTAGTGTACCCATTCTAACGGCATTTGTAGCTAAAGGAATATATCTTTTTTCATTTGTAGGATTAAAGTTAACTACACAGCAATCTCCAGCTGCAAATACATCTTCTTTACTTGTTCTCATATATTCATCTATTATTATAGCTCCATTAGGTAAAGTATCTAATTTTCCTTGAACTATTTTAGTACTAGGAGAAAATCCTATACATAATATTACTAAATCTGCTTCAAATTCTTCTTTATCAGTAATAACTTTTGATACTTTATTATTATTTCCTTCAAACTTAGATACTTGTTGACTGAGTACCAAATTAACACCTTTTTTAGTAAATTCACTTTGAGCTAAGTCTGTAAATTCTTTATCCAAATATTTTGCCATTATCCTATTTTCGGCATCTATTAATGTTACATTTTTACCTTGTATTTCAAAAGCTTCCGCAAGTTCTACACCAATATATCCAGCACCTATTACTACAACATTTTTAGAATCTTTGCATTTTTGATTTATAATTTGTGCATGGTCATAGTTTTTACACAATACTATATTGTCTAATTGACCTCCTTCAAATTTAGGAACTATTGGCCAAGAACCTAAAGTAAGAATTAATTTATCATAATCATCTTCAAATACTTCATCAGTTAATAGGTTTTTAACTGAAAGTTTTTTATTATCAAAGTCTATATCTAAAACTTCATGTTTCATATTTGCTTTAATCCCTAAAGATTCTAAATTTTTTGGTGAATTATAAAATAACTTTTCAGTTTCTGTAACAACATTTGCGATATTTAATGCAATTCCACAAGATAAAAATGATATATTATCATTTTTTTCATATATTATAATTTTACTTTCTGGGTAAAGTTCTTTCATATTAACAACTGAAGCAGTTCCTGCATGAGTACATCCTATAACAACTATTTTCAAAATAGATACCTCCAAATTAATGATAATTTATTAACATAGTGTATTTATACCCCGATAGTTAAAAAATAAACATAAACTCCCTATTTTAATTATATAGGGAGTTTATGTTTATTTTTTAACTCGTACAAAATATTTAGTATGAAGAAGCTCGTGGGCTTTATGGCTTAATGGATAGTCTAAGTATTTTTCATAAATTGCTAATACTGCTGGATTTTCATTAGATCTTCTAAGTGGTAATAATCTATCTATAGAATTTAAACCTTCTGCTCTTTTCTCTAATACTTCTTGTTTTTTTATAGCCTTAGGTTGACCACCACCACCTACACAGCCACCTGTACATGCCATTATTTCTATAGCGTGGAAAAATTCTTCTCCAGATCTTATTTTATCTAACATCTTAGCAGCTTCTCTAAGCCCATAAGTAACACCAATTCTTAGCTTGATATCTCCTACTTCTATTTCACAAGCTCTAAAACTATCCCATCCTCTAAGACAGTCAAATTCTATATTATCTAGCTTTTTACCAGTCATTTTTTCAATAGCTGTTCTTGTAGCAGCCTCAATAACGCCTCCTGTTCTACCAAATATAACACCTGCACCAGTATATTCTCCTAGAACTTGGTCAATCTTTTCACCTTCTATTTTTTGTAAGTCTATTCCTGAATCTTTAAATATTTTTATAAGTTCTCTAGTTGTAATTACATAGTCAACATCATAATTAAGTCCTCTTGAAAATTCCGGTCTTGAAGCTTCATATTTTTTAGCAATACAAGGCATAATAGCAACCGATGTAATTTGATCTCTTGCAAGACCTTGTTCTTTACCCCATAAATCTTTTGCAACAGTAGCAAACATTTGCATTGGTGATTTTGCTGACGAAGGTACATCTAACATATCCCCATAGTTTTGTTCTATAAATTTAACCCATGCAGGGCAACAAGATGTAAGTATAGGTAATTTAACATTTTTATCACCTGCAAAATATTTTTCAAGTCTTTCTTGTAGTTCGGATGCTTCTTCCATTATTGTTAAATCAGCTGCCCATGTAGTATCAAATACATAATCTACCCCTAATCTTCTTAATGCTGCAGCTATTTTATTTTCTACATTTGTTCCTGGTTCAAAACCAAAAGCTTCTCCTATAGCTACCCTTACAGCAGGAGCCATTTGAGTAATTACAACCTTATTTGGTGTTGATAAATCTCTAAGAAATTTAAAAGTATTATCTCCAGCTGTTATTGCATTAACAGGACAAGCTACTAAGCATTGGCCACAGTGAGTACATCTAGTATAATCAATATGATGCTGTGTTTTTTTCTCGCCATCTATACAATCTACAGGACATGCTCTTTTACAAGCACCACATCCAATGCACTTATCTGTAATTGTTAGTTTTACAAGATGATTACATTGTGATGAATAACATCGATTTTCTTCTATATGTTCCTCTATTTCTTTGTAGAATTTATCAATAATATCTTCCATTATATTATTTCTTTGATGTAATCGATTTTTAACTGTACTAGCAAGTTCTCTTAAAAGATATACATCACGCATATTACCTCTACCTTTACTTATTCTATCTAGAATCTTCCACATTCTAATTATTTCTGTTTTAACTATTTTATAACTTTTAAAAGATTCATCTTGAAGTCTACCTAGTAAAAAGTCTATATAAAACTTAGCGTATTGAACTATACAATCTTCATCTGAAAGTATAATTATAGTTCTACTAGTACCTTCTGGAAATAAGTTAAAATCTAGAATTTTATCTAGACTGTCTTCACTTAAAAAACCTCCAAAAGGTATTCCTAATTGGGCCGCTTTAAAATTCTTATCATTTAGTAATCCTCCTGATAAATTTATGATGTCTATTAATGTAGCTTCTTCTGGTATTTCTATTATTCCCGGATTTTTAATTTTACCAGATATTGCTATGTATCGCTTTTTATCTTTTGTTATTATATTAAGTTCATCTTCACTAAAAACAGAAAATACTGAGCCTAGTGAACTTTGTATTATAGTTTGTCTTTTATCAGCCATTATTTGCACTCCTT
>JAVXLU010000014.1:24872-29088 GCA_036646635.1 Romboutsia sp. | reverse complement strand
TGAGGTAAATAATCATGAAGATGACATAAAATCATTTAGATTTAAAATAAATGATTTAAATGATAAAATAAGATTTTTTATGTTTGTAAAACCTGTAAAAATGAATATAGATTTTGAAATAAAATTATTAGAAAATACAATGCAATTATTAGATAAAAAAGAAGTCGTTAATTCTCAAAATGCATTAGCAAATACAAGTGATGAAAAAGTAAATATATCCAAAATTGCACTATTAAGTTCACTTATGACTACAGTTATGTTAAGTAGTATATTTTTAGTAGGATTTAAAATATATAAGAAAAAAAGTAAAAATATGAATATATAATTTAAATATTAACTAGATTTGAGCAATTAATTTAATAATTATTATATGAAATTTTTAAACATATTAAATTAAAATAGGAGAAAAGTTATGTTACACAGATTATCATCAATATTATTTTTATTAGCAATAACAACATATTTTTTTAAGCACTTAAGATTTATAGATAAAAATATAAGTTTAAAGCTACATATATTAACAGGTACGTTAGGAGCAATATTAATGGTTATATATGCTATAAGTGACTATGTTAAAGAGGCTCAAGTAACTATAATCCCAATAGGAATTATAAGTACATTGATAATAATTTCAGGAACTAAAAATATAAGAAAAAAATATAAATGGATGCATCTACTAGCAGTGATATTATTTATAATTGCTCTTATATATCACTTAATTAATAAATAGGAGGTAGAAATTATGGTAAATAAAAGATTATTATCACTTTGTGAAGAATCGAAAAAATGGATTTATCTAACCGTTTTAATGAACTGGATATCAGTAATTTGTAACATAGGAATAGTATTATTTGTAGGAGATATAATTAATAAATTATACAATAATAATTTAAATTTTAATATTGGAAAATATATAATTCTATTATCAGTGTTAATATCAATAAGATTTGTATGTAATTATTTAGCAGGTAAATTTTCATATCATTCATCAGCGAAAGTAAGGTACTTGATAAGAGAAAGTATATATATAAAACTGCTAAAACTTGGTGTAAATTATAGCGATACAATATCAACATCATCGACTATTCAAATAGCAGTAGATGGAGTTGAAGCTTTAGAAATATACTTTGGTAGATATTTACCTCAATTATTTTATAGTTTATTAGCACCACTTACACTATTTGTAGTTGTGTCGCAAATAAGTTTTAAGGCAGCAATAGTATTACTATTATGTGTTCCATTAATACCAATCTCAATAATAGCAGTTATGAAGTTTGCTAAAAAACTTTTAAGTAAGTATTGGGGAATATACACAAACTTAGGTGATTCATTCTTAGAAAATATTCAAGGACTTACTACTTTGAAGGTATTTGATTTAGATGAAGAAAAGAATGATGAAATGAATAAAGAAGCTGAAAATTTTAGAAATGTAACTATGAAGGTATTATCTATGCAGTTAAATTCTATAACTATAATGGATTTAATAGCATTTGCTGGTTCTGCAATAGGTATATTAATAGCAGTTACAGAGCTTTCTAAAGGTAATATAACGGTTGGATCTACAGTTATTATAATACTTTTATCTTCAGAATTCTTTATACCACTTAGAGTTTTAGGGTCATTTTTCCATGTGGCTATGAATGGTATGGCAGCTGCTGATAAAATATTTGATTTACTAGATTCACAAGAAAAAATTGAACCTGTTTTATCAGATAAAGGAAAAGAAAAACTAAATAATATAGACATACAAATAAACAATGTTGATTTTAGTTATGATAAAGAAAGAAAAGTACTTAAAAATATAAATATTGAAATAAAAAATAAATCGATGGTGGCTTTAGTTGGGAAAAGTGGATGTGGAAAAAGTACAATTACTAGCTTACTTTTAAAACTTAAAAAAGTAGATAGAGGAGAAATATTATTAAATGGAATAAATATAAAGGGTATTCCTTTTGAAGAACTTAAAAATAAAGTGAGTTTCATAAGTCATAGTTCATATATATTTAATTCAACAATAGAAGAAAATTTAAAAATGGGTAAAAATAATGCTACTAAAGATGAATTATATGATGCACTTAAAATTGCTAATTTATATAACTTTGTAATGAGTTTAGAAAATAAATTAAAAACTAAGGTTGGAGAAAATGGTTCATTATTATCAGGCGGTCAAAAGCAAAGGTTATCACTTGCTAGGATGATACTTACAAATCCAGAAGTTTATATATTTGATGAAGCAACTTCAAATGTAGATGTTGAAAGTGAAGATTCAATACTTAAAGCTATTTATTCTTTAGCAAAAGAAAAGACTGTAGTTGTAATATCCCATAGATTAGCAAATATAAAAAATGCGGATAAGATATATGTATTAGATAATGGGTGTGTAGTAGAGAGTGGGTCTCATAAAAATCTTATGGAAAATAATTATATGTACAAAAATTTATATGAAAATCAACAGAACTTAGAAAATATATATAGTGAAGATAATACACCAAACTACAAAGAGGAAGTGGCTATAAGTGAATAATACAAGACAATCAGGAAGTAAGATAATGTTAAGGCTTATAAAAATACTAAAGCCATTAGCTCCTATAATGATAATAACGATAACTTTTGGAGTATTAGGATTTCTATCAGCAATATCTATAACAACATTTGGGGCAGTAGCAATTGGAGATATTATAGGTGTCGATATGAAATACAGTTTTGATATGGCTTCAAAGATAATAATAGTGTGTGCAATACTTAGAGGAATACTTAGATACATAGAACAATATTCAGGGCATTATATAGCATTTAAAATACTTCAAGTACTTAGAGATAAGGTATATAAAGCTTTAAGAAAATTAGCGCCATCAAAACTAGAAACAAAAGAAAAAGGAAACCTGATATCGGTTATAACTAGTGATATAGAATTACTAGAAGTATTTTATGCTCATACAATAGCACCAATAGCAATAGCGATACTTACTTCAACATTAATATCGGTGATATTATATACTATAAATCCATATTTTGGAATAATAGCAGGTGTATTTTATATAATAATCGGATATATTATACCAGTTTTATCTTCTAAATTAGGTAGTGAAGCTGGATTTGATTATAGAAATGAATTTGGTAAGACGAATAGTTTCTTGCTAGATTCATTAAGAGGTATAAAAGAAGTTCTATTATTTGGAGAAGATCAAAATAGATTAGATTCAATAAACAAAAATAGTAATAAGTTAAATGAAAAATTAAAAATAATTAAATACCATGAAGGATTAATAAAAGCATTGACTGATACAACAATAATGATAGCTATAATTACCACTTTATTTATAGGAGTGCAATTATTTAAATTAGGTACTATAAACTTAGGTCAAGTGATAGTAGCTTTAGTATTACTTTCTAGTTCATTTGGGCCAACAGTAGCACTAAGTAATTTATCTAATAACTTAATGCATACATTTGCTTGTGCACAAAGATTATTTGATGTATTAGATGAAGTGCCATCAGTATATGAAGTTGATGGTAATTGTGACTTAGATGTATATTCAGTAAATATTAAAGATATGGAATTTAAGTATAAGGAAAGAGATGAAGTTTTACTTAAAAATGTAAATATAAATATAAAAAATGGTGATAAAGTTGCAATAATAGGTGAAAGTGGAAGTGGTAAGAGTACATTATTAAAGCTTATAATGAGATTTTGGGATGTAGAAAAGGGTAGTGTGCAGATAGGAAATAAAAATATTAAAACTATACCGACTAAGTCCTTACGAAAGTCTCAATCATTAGTAAGTCAAGAAACTTTCTTATTTAATGATACAATTGAAAATAATTTAAAAATAGGTAAGATAGATGCAACTATTGAAGAGGTAATAGATGCTTCTAAAAAAGCATCTATACATGATTTTATAGAAACTTTACCAAGTGGATATAAAACTAATGTCGGAGAAATAGGGTCAAATTTATCATCAGGTGAAAAACAAAGATTAGGAATAGCAAGAGCATTTTTACATAATACACAATTACTTATATTAGATGAACCGACAAGTAACTTAGATACTTTAAATGAAGCTCAAATATTGAAAAGTATAAAAATGGAATCTGAAGATAAAACGATAATTATGGTATCTCACAGAAAATCGAGTACGGCAATTTGTGATAAGAAATTTTATGTTAAAAATAATACACTAGAATATAATTAATAAATAGAGCTAAATTTTTGTAC
>JAVXLU010000014.1:20383-24772 GCA_036646635.1 Romboutsia sp. | reverse complement strand
ATTTTTTATATGGCTAAATATGATTTCAAATTTAAACTAAAAGTGTATATCTAATAAACAGGATTTTAATTCAATAAGTGATTCTTTAGATAAAGTAATAACTATTACAAACGATTGCTATTATAGAATAACTTTTCATTCAGATTAAGGTTGGGCATATCAAATGAATAAATATAGTAAAATATTTAGAAACAATAAAATATTTCAAAGTATATATCGAAAAGGTACATACCTTGATAATTCACCTATGGAGAATTTCTTCGGTATAATGAAACAAGAAATGTATTATGTATAGTTAAGATTGGAGGAAGGTATGGGTAGAATAGAAAAAGAAAAAAAGGTTATAGGTCTTATGATAAATATATATTGCAAAAAAAAGCATTGTACTAAAAAAGGAGAATTATGTGATGAGTGTTTAGAACTTCTAGGATATACTTATAAAAGATTAGATTTTTGCAAGTTTGGTGAAGAGAAGAAGTTTTGTAGTAAATGTACGATACATTGCTATAAAAAAGATATGAAAGCTAAAATAAAAGAAGTTATGAAATTTTCTGGACCTAAACTGTTATTTTATAAACCGATAGAAGTTATTAAGCATATTTTTGAAAAATAATAAAATTAAAGTATAAAGTCCTTGATTATATTTTATTTAAATAAAAGTATAGATAATTATTTTTTAGAGGATAATAGGAATATGAGATATAATGGAATATTTGATTTAAGTTTTTTATTAGTAGTACTACCAGTATTGGTAAGTATTATTATAATAATTTTGAAATCATCATTAAATATAATAATTACATCAAAAATCCAAAATGAATATGTATGTATTAAGATAAATATAAAATATATGTTTAATTTAATAAATATAAATAAGCAACTATATCCGCCTAAAAGTAAAGAAAAAAAGACTAATACTAATAAAAAGAACGAAAGGAAAAAAAGAAAATCTAAAGTAAAGTTTGAAGATATTTTAAGTATTTATAATTTATTAAAAAAGATAAAAATAGAAGAACTTTATTCTGAAATTGAATTTGGAAATGAAAATATTAGTTTTACCACATTTATATATATATTTATAAATGCAATTTACGGAAATTTAGCTAATATAATAGAAATTAATAAAATTTATTTAAGTATAAATCCAAATTTTACTAAAAATTATATAACTACAAATATTAAATTACATATAAAACCAACAATTAAAGATTTAATAGATATAGGTAAAGCAATTTATAAAATTTATAAAAATAACAAGGATGGTGAGGTTAATGAGAGCAACAAGTTCAATGAAAAGTCTTATGGAAACAACTCTTGAAACTATAAAAGGTTCAATAGATGCAAATACTATAATAGGTGATCCTATACAAACAGATACTACTGTAGTCGTTCCTATATCTAAAATTACTATTGGATTTGGAATAGGTGGTGGAGAGTATTCAAAAGGATATGAACAAAAGGATAAAAAGGAAAGCGATAAATTAGAGGAAAAGAATGATACAAACTTTGCAGGTGGTAGCGGTGGAGCTATTTCAGTTCAGCCAGTAGCATTTGTGGTAGTTGAAAATGGAGAGACAAGGTTAATGAGTTTAGATAGTAATATAAATTTAGTTGATAATATACTTACAGTTACACCAAGAGTAATAGAAAAAATTCAAAATCTAAGTAAGAAAAATTCTAATGATAATAATCCACAGACTAGAAAAAAGAATAAAATATAATAAATAAAGGCATCTCTTAGTTAAGAGATAGTCTTTATTTATTATAATGTTTAAAATACTCTGAAAATATATATTTTAGAGCATGATAATTAAAATAGATAATGGGTATAAGGTATAGTATAATTAATTTAGATATTTAGGAATGAAAATAATTTAAAGTATATAAAGCAAATTTAATTTTATATAGACATAAATGTAGTTGGAAAATAATTTAGGAGGGGTATTGTGGATATAAAAAATTGTAATAGTAAGTTAGAAAATTTAAATAAAAACATAATAGTAATAACTCTATTTGAAAATGAAAAGATTGAGACTGATTTTGAGGAGTTAAATTTAATAAGTAAAGATTTTGAAGGAAAATATAATAAAATAGAAACTATAAACACTTTTATAAATAATGATATGATAAAAGTATGCTTAGTTGGACTTGGTAATAAAGAACACTTAAATAATGAAAAAATTAGGATTTTAGGTGGAAATTTATCAAAAAAATTAAAATTAATGATAAAAAAAGATTCTATAAATGTAGATATATTAGAGAATAATTTATGTGAAGATGGAATTTATGCGTTAGTAGAAGGAATTATACTTGGAGATTATGATTTTAAAAAATATAAAACAGATTATAAAGCAAAAGCAATTGATAATATAGTTATATATACAAAAGAAAATGTATCTAAAGGTATAGAAAAAGCAAAGATACTTGCAAAAGCTACTATAATAGCTAGAGATTTAGTTAATGAACCTGCAAATGTAATATACCCAGAAACTTTAGCTAATGAAGTTATTAATTTAGGAAAAGAATATGGATTTGAAGTTGAAGTTTATGAACAAGAAAAAATAGAAGAATTAAAAATGGATGCCTTCTTAGCAGTAGCAAAAGGTTCAGAAAAAAAACCTAGATTTATAGTTATGAGATATATTCCAAATAAAGAAAGTAAAGAAATTTTAGGATTAGTAGGTAAAGGATTAACATTTGATACAGGTGGATATTCTATAAAACCAACGGGTTCTATGGTAAATATGAAAACGGATATGGGTGGTGCTGCAAGTGTTATAGGTGCTATGTGTGCTATAGTTGAAGATAAGTTAGATAAAAATGTTGTAGCAGTTGTAGCAGCTTGTGAAAATGCAATAGCGGGTAATGCTTATAAGCCTGGTGATATAATAAATTCTATGGGTAAAAAAACAATAGAAATATTAAATACAGATGCAGAAGGTAGACTTACGCTAGCAGATGCAGTTTATTATATTGTAAATAATGAAAAAGTTACTAGTGTATTAGATATAGCTACTTTAACAGGAGCTGCGATGGTAGCATTAGGAACTGTAACTAGTGCAGTTATTACTAATAATGATGAATTTTATAATGAATTAGAAAAAGCTGTTAGTTTATCAGGAGAAAAAATATGGAAAATGCCCGTATTTGATGAATACAAAGATTTAATAAAGGGTTCAGAAGCTGATTTAAAAAATAGTCCAGGAAGAGATGGTGGATGTATAACTGCTGGATTATTTGTAGGTGAATTTGTAGGAGATACACCATGGTTACATGTAGATATTGCGGGAACTAGTGAAAGTAATAAATCAGTGGGATATAAATCAAAAGGTGCAACTGGAGAAGGTGTAAGAACTTTATACTACTTAGCTAGGGATAAAAAACAATATGTTTAAAATTGTAAAACTATGATATAATTTAATAGCCTAAGATTTTTATTTTCTTCTTACATATAAGTTTTCAGAAAATAAAAATATTTGCTCGCTATATACTAGCGAGCTTTTTTAATTACAAGGATATTATGATACTTTAAAATATGTGGAAAACTTGTGTATTAAAGTAATATCAATACATTCAAAAAAATAAAAGGTGACAAAAGTATTCTAAATATAATCTGAAGATTGAGTTAGTGATATAATGTAAATAAAAGGTAGCAATTGTTATATTATACGAAATAGAGATTAATTAAGGGGGATATATTATGAAGATATTAAATGATATAACTGAGTTTATATTTGTTGAAAATGATATAAATGACATTAAAGATGTAGATGTTATATTTATACTGGGTACATCGAGATATCAATTACCAGAGTTGGCTGGAAAGTTGTATAAACGAGGTATGGCAAAGTGGGTGCTTCCATCAGGTAAATATAGTAGTAAAATTAATAAATTTGCTATAAAGAATGTAGAAGGTACTAAGTATAATAATTTTTATGAAACTGAATGGGAGTTTTGCAAGGAAGTACTTGTAAATAATGGAGTGAATCCTGAAGCAATTCTCAAAGAAGATGAGTCAACTAATACATATGAAAATGCATTGTTTTCTAAAAAAACGATAGACAATGCTGATATTGAAATAAAGAAGGCAATTATAGTTTGTCAGTCTTTCCATGCAAGAAGAGTATTAATGACATATAGTGTTGTATTCCCGCATACAGAGTTTTATGTTTGTCCTATAAATACTCAAGGTATATCTAAAGATAATTGGTTTACACATGAGTATGGAATTAAAAGAGTTCTTGGGGAAGTTGAAAAATGTGGCAAGTATTTTAGTGGCTACATAAAAGAATTGATGTTAGATTAATGAATTTAAGAAAGATGTACATAGTATATAATGTTAAAAGAAATGAATAATATTAATATATTACGACCAAAAAGGGTAGGTGC
>JAVXLU010000014.1:14007-20373 GCA_036646635.1 Romboutsia sp. | reverse complement strand
CTCCTACTCTTTTTTATTGCCATTAAATAGAAGTAATGGAATATAAATTATGCTTGTAATTAATATGAATGTTAAAATACTTAATACGTTAAAGTTTGAAAAACTATAATAATAATTAGAACTAGTAATAGTATTCAATAAAAATATAAATGAAAAATAAATTACGCACATTAGTAAATTATCTTTTATAGCAGAACTATTAATTTTAAACTTTCTAACTTCTATTAAGTATACATTGGAATATATAAGTAAAAATTTAGCAAAAATATTTAGAAAGTATAAAATATTAGGAAATCTATATGGTATATATGGGAAAAATATTAATTCTCCAATAGCACAAACTAAACTCCAAGAAAAAAATACATTAAATAACTGATACTGTTTAAAAAATAAAATTGATATACAAATATATGCACTAAATCTACTAATACTAATAGGCAAGCAATTCATAACATCATAATTACCCATAGATACTAGAGAAACCTGTTCAAAAACTATTTCTAAAATTATCAAAGAACAAATTATTTTTTCAACCATATAGCTATAAGGTAATAAATTTTTAGTAAGATAAGGACATATATATAAAAATATAGCACAAATTAAAAGTATAATTAGATGTTCTTTTGAAAAAAGAAAAGTGTTTTCAATCATATAATTCGCTCCCATTAATAAGTATTTATATAAATTATATTCAAAAAAAGTTAAGATAGGCATATTAAATTTACAAAAATAAAATGAAATTATCAAATAAAGTTATGAGTGTAACAATTTATTATTAAAATAATAAATTAATAGTATATAGTTAAGACATTTGAAAATATCATTTTAAGGGAAGTGGATGAATTGAAAAAAGCTAATATTCAATTATGTGCTGATGCAGGTGGGAAATATTGTCCATGTCATCTTGCATACTCAGGAGATTGTATAAAATGTAGTTTGATTCAAGGATGTAGAACTTGTGATTGTAAGTGGCAAGGTGTATGTATCTATAATCAATTACAACACAGTAAAAATGTAGCTGTAAATGAAAGAAAAGAATTATTATGTAAAATAGTTGAAACTAAAGAGATAGATAAGGATACCTCTGAGATTAAAATAAAAGTACCGAAAAATTTAATAAAGGATTTATGCAGTCCAGGGGCTTATGTGTTACTGAAAAGTAAGGATAAAGATAAAGAATTTTTTAATACACCAATATCAGTTATGGATGTAGATTTAGAAAATAGTATATTAGAGGTTGTTATAAAATCAAGGGGAGTAAAAACAAAATCTATAATTAACTTTGATGAAGTATGGTTAAAAGCACCGTATTTTAATGGTATTTTTGGAATTAAAGAAATAAAAACTAATTATAATAAAAATTGTGTAGTAGTTTTAAATGGTCTATCACAAGTTAATTCTATTAATATAGTAAGAAGATTAATAGAAAATCACAATAATGTAGAAGTATTTATTAATAATAAAGCATCTGTGTTAGATGTAGTAATAAATAAAATAATAGACCTTGGAGTAAATATACAAAGTATAGATTTATATGAAGATAAAGACTTTTTAATCGACTATATTAGAAGAAATAATGTAGAATTTATTTATTGTGGTGGTTCAGTACGATTTAGTAAATATATTATGGGACTTGTAGATAGTGTTGATGAAGATATTAAATTATCTATATCAAATAATAATTTAATATGTTGTGGTGAGGGTATCTGTGGTGCATGTAGTATGAATATAAATGGTCAAATGGTAAAAACATGCAAGGCTCAAGTTGATAGTAGAGATTATTTAAAATCTATATAATACAGTTTAAGGGGGGAATAAAATGGCTAAAGTAGTTGTTGTTGGAGGCGGATGGGCAGGATGTTCCGCTGCTATATCTGCTAAAAAAGCAGGGGCAGATGTTGTTATACTAGAGAGAACAGATCTTTTATTAGGTCTTGGTAATGTCGGTGGTATAATGAGAAATAACGGTAGATTTACTGCAACTGAAGAAGCGATAGCATTAGGTGCAACTGAGCTATTTGAACTTACAGATAAATACTGTACACATTCAAATATGGACTTTCCAGGTCATAAGCATGCTACTATATATAATGTAACTAAAATAGAAAACCCAATAAGAAAAAAAATTAAATCAATGGGAATAGAAGTTAAATTTTTTAGTAGGGTTGTAGATGTTGAGATGGAAGATAAAAAGTTAAAAGCTGTGATTCTTGAAGATGGAGAAAAAGTAACTGGAGATGCTTTTGTAGAAGCAACAGGTTCTTCAGGTCCTATGGGAAATTGTGAAAAGTATGGTAATGGATGTGCAATGTGTGTTTTAAGATGTCCATCATTTGGTGGTAGAGTTAGTGTAACTAGTAGATGTGGAATTGAGGATATGATAGGTAGAAGAAATAATGGTGACTATGGAGCATTTAGTGGCTCGATGAAATTATTAAAGGAATCTTTAAGTGAGGAGATTCAAAAGGAATTAAATGAAAAAGGGTGTGTAGTTGTTCCTTTACCTGAAGAGTTAAAAAATAGGGAAAAGTTAGATATTAAGGTATGTCAACAATATGCACTTCCTGCTTTTTCTGATAATATAGTTTTAATTGATACAGGTCATGCTAAACTTATGAGTCCATTTTTTAACTTAGAGAAGTTGAGAATGGTTCCTGGTTTTGAAAATTCTATTATAGTTGATCCTTATTCAGGTGGTAAGGGAAATTCTATAAGATACTTGTCTGTTGCTTCAAGAGATAATTATATGAGAGCGAAGGGAATTAGCAATTTATTTGTTGGTGGAGAAAAATCAGGGTTTTATGTAGGTCATACAGAACCCATCCGTATCTAAACACAAACTTTGCTCGCCAAACTGCGATCCAGAAAGACCCCTATAAAATATCCTAACCTCGCCCAAATTCCCATCCCAAGTAATCTTGTCAACAACAGAGCTAACAAGAAGCTTCTTCTCATCAACACTAGAATCATCAACAAGCTTATTAAACTTATTTAAATTCTCAATAATCAAATCAATATTAAGCATCTCAATCTCAACATCATTACAAACATCACTAACATCATCAAGCTTTTTCTTCAAATCCTCAACCTCTAAGCCTAACTTATCAATCTGAGCAATAACATATTTAGACCCAGCATCCCCAACTTCACTCAATTTTAATACAAGCTGCTCAATAGCTCTCTCTTTACTATCAATCTCTACCTGAATATCCATATCACTTTTAGGTCTAATACTCTTAAAACCACTCTTAAGCTTTTCATATTCACTAACTAAAACATCCTTATCAGTAACCTTAATCTTATCAAGAACAAAGTCCTCAATTTCTTTACCGTTAATATTACAGTTAGTACAATTATACATAGTGTACTTCTTATTGCACTTGTAATAATAAGACTTAGTTTTAATTTCACCCTTACCATAAGAAGAATAAGTAAGTACCATAGCACTACCACATTTAGCACATTTTAAAATACCTGATAATATACCATTTTTACTTGAGCCAGTTCTACATCCTTTTTTACTTTGCTTATCAACAATTCTTTGAATATCAAGCCAAACAACATCATCTATAATACCATCATGCTTCGAAACTGCATAAATCCAATTACTTTTATCAACCTTCTTGCCATTTCTATTTTTACCATAAGTTAAATAGCCACATCCATTAACATCTCCAGTAACAAAAATATCATTAAGCTCAAAATAATCATGAGTCAATTTACTAGATTTGACATAAATAGGATTAGCCAAAATCTCCTTAACCATAGATGGAGTAATAGTACCACCATTTTTACCAGTTATATTGTTTTTGTATAGATATTCACTAACTTTAGTTAAAGAAGAAACCTCTAAAAACTTATTATATATATCACTAACAAGGCCTATTTCATCTTCATTGACTTTTAAAATATTATACTTACGTTCCTTGCCATCAGCAACATAGCTTACAACTTCATTATCATATCCAAGTGGTAATTGACCTCCAAGCCACTTACCATCTTTAGCAAGTTCTCTCATGTTATCACGAACACGCTCTGATATAGTTTCTCTCTCAAGTTGAGCAAATACACTCGATATAAACATCATGGCTCTACCCATTGGGGTAGTAGTATCAAATTGTTCTTTAATAGATATAAATCCAATTCCAAGGGATGATAAATCATCAATTAAAGTAGAAAAATCTGAAACATTACGACTGATTCTATCAAGTCTATAGCATATTATAGTATCAAACTTTTTAGCCTTAGCATCTTCAATCATCTTGGTAAACTCAGGTCTATTAGTATTTTTACCAGAGAAGCCTTCATCTTCATAAACTAAAAACTCGCTAACACCAAGATTTTTAGCATAGTCTTTGCATAGTTGAACTTGGTTTTCTACAGAGTCCCCTTTACCTGTAAACTTTGATTTTCTTGAATATATAGCAACCTTCATAAATTCACCCCCTAGTGTGTTGTATAAATATTATTTGTATAAAAGCACTAACTATGAGTACTTTAACCGTATTAAGTATATATAAATATATGATTCAAAACCAAAAGTAATTATTACCAAATGAATTTTGGTACAAAAATATATTAGTAAATAAAAATATAAATTCACCAATATTACATTAATTAAAAAGGTTATAAACATTACTTACATAACAGAAAAATCTTTTATATTTATTAAATTATATTTTTCAAGATTATTATATTTAAGCATAACAAGCTCAACATTGACACCCATACATTTTGCTATTTCATATACCGAATATCCCTCATATTCTTCAAAAATATCATCATCTAATAGAAATTCAGAGCAAAATGTATCCGCTTGAAGTTCTAACTTTCTAACCTCAATGTATTTACATTGGGATGAAGTAGGGCATGACCAAGCTCATGAGCATAAACTCTATTTCTTTCATATTCATTAAGAGATGGGTCTATAAGTACAAATTTAATATTATCTAATTTAAAATAACATCCTTCGGGTAGAGCAGTTTCGATATTATTGTCTAAAAAACCAGTAATAATTTTAAGCTCTTCTAAAACTTCAAATGCACTTAAACCTGGATAATACTTTTTTATTATTCTAACCTTCTCTCTTATATCATTAAAATTCAAAACCAATCTCCCCTTAATAAAATAGCTAAATTTATTTATTTTTTTCTTTATCAATAGCTAAAAGCATCCCCATTTGTATAGCATTTAAAACACCGTTAATAGCCTCTTTAGAAGCTGGTTTTCCAGAAAACATTAAGCCATCTTGCTTTAACATTTCCTCTGCATTTTCTAAAATAACTTTTATATCTTTTTCAGATTTATTAGATATATCACTTTTATCGAAGTCTCTATCTTCACTAAGTCCTAGTAAATAATCAGTAGATACTTCAAGTGCTTCAGCAAGTCTTGAAAGTACAGCTGATTTAGGTTCTCTTATTCCGTTTTCATATCTAGATAGACTAGCCTCTGTTATATTTGCTCTTTGAGCCAATTCTTTTTGATTAATATTTAAATAACGTCTAGCTCTAGAAATTCTTTGGGCAATGGTCTCCAAAATTTCCACTCTCCTTTGGTTAAATTTTACAGATTTATAATATAAATTAATAATAGCATAGTATTACAAAAAAGGAAATAAAAATATACAAAAGGTAATATAATAAGTAAAAAATGATAATTTAATAAAAAAATATATAATTATGACAAGAAAATTATCGTTTTTATATTGACTATGTAAAATTTTGGATGTACTATTTAATTACCGAAGTGTAAGAAAAGTATAAGTACAAAAAATAAAATATATATGAGGGAGTAAAAAAATGGGACTTAGGATACTTAAATCTAAAAGAGTATTGATTGGATTAACTCAAATGGAAGTGGCAAACAGGATGGGGTTAAATGTTAAAAGCTATAACTTTAAAGAAAACGGAAAAGTCAGATTTAAATTAGAAGAGGTTATAGAAGTAAGTAAGATACTTAATCTTAGCTTAGATGAAATTAATGAAATATTCTTAAATATAAATTAAGAGTGTGTAGAGTAATAAAGACTTAATAAAAGATATTATTTAAGCTTTAGAAGATTTATAAAGATATATGATAAGCAAAATTAGATTTATTATGTTTGAGTCACGGTAGGTAAATTCCTTTGAAAAGATTGCGATACTCAAAAAATTTTAAATGGAAACTTTCCAAAGTGATAATTCAAAGTGGGTTAATTATAAGAAACTTAAAAATAGTATAAGTATTAAATGATTATAAGAAGTTTAAAAAGGGGGATTAGAAAATGGATAACTTAAGAGTTTTTACAAATGAAGAGTTTGGAAAAATAGGTGTAATATCAATAAATAACAAAGAGTACTTTGAAGCTATACCAGTTGCAGAAAT
>JAVXLU010000014.1:10192-13997 GCA_036646635.1 Romboutsia sp. | reverse complement strand
CCTAGGATATACTAATCCAAGAGCTGCAGTAATTAGACATTGCGAATTAGAGGGGGTAACGTTTCGTGACGTGGGGGTAGTTACAGGTAAAAATCTTAATGGAAGTGATGTAGTTCAAAATGTGGCCAAAAAATTTATAGATGAAGGAAATATATACAGGTTAATTATAAAATCAAAATTACCAAGTGCTAAGAAGTTTGAAAAGTGGATTATGGAAGAAGTAATTCCAATTATAAGAGTAAATGGAGCGTATATGAGCGAGGATGTTATTAATAAAACTCTACAAGATCCAGACTTTATAATTCAAATTGCAACTAAATTAAAAGAAGAAAAAGAGCAAAGATTACTAGCTCAAAGAAAAGTAAAGTCTTTAGAAACTAGCATAAGTATAGATGAGCCATACACAAACTTCGGGAAAAGTGTATCAGCATCTTCAGGTGCAATAACAGTAGGTCAGTTTGCTAAACTTCTTAGTAACAATAATATTGTAATAGGTAGAAATAGACTTTTTAGTTTATTAAGGGAGCAAGGATATCTTATAAAAAATGGTAAGGAAAAAAATATACCAAAGCAAATTTATGTAGAACAAGGATTATTTAAAGTATCTGAAAATGTAGTTAACACAATGGAAGGGGAAATATTATCAACTAAGACGCTTATAACTGGAAAAGGACAAAAGTATTTTTTCGAGATATTAAGTATATATCAATAATGGTTTGTGAAGTTTTAGAAAAGCTAATCTTTAGATAAATTCACTTGAATAGAATCACATATTTTTAAATAAAGAATAGGACAAATTTGATACCTCATAAGTTTATATATGGGGAGGGGAAGTCATGAAGGAAAGAGTAACCATTGTTGATGGCAAGAAAATAAAAAGAATAGTTGAAGTATTTGATGATGAAAAACATGTAGAAGAATTAAAGTGTAGAGCCACTTTGATAATGCTTAAAAATAGATTAGAAGAAATAATGAGAGATAAAAATACTGCTAAAAATGTATAAGATAAAGGGGAGAATCTAATGAGAAAATACATGGACTCTAATGTAGTTTATGAAACTAAAGATATGAGTAAAGAAAAATGGATAGAGAGAAGAAAAGAAGGAATAGGTGGTAGTGATGCAACTAGTGTTTTAGGTCTTAATCCATATAGAAGCTCTATAAGTGTATATATGGAAAAGTTTGATTATGTACATGGTGAAGATAAGATGAAAACAACTGAGCCTAGTGAAGATAAAAAAGAAAGTGAAGAAGTAAATTACAGGATGGAACTAGGTAATAAGTTAGAAGATTTTGTGGCTAGTGAATTTAGCTTAAAAACAGGTAAGAAGGTTAGAAATGTAAATGGGATACTTAAAAATGATAAATACCCATTTGCACTAGCAAATATAGATAGAGCAGTTTTAGGAGAAAAAGCTTTTTTAGAGTGCAAGGTTACTAATAGTTATTCTAAGAAATTATGGCAAAAGGAAGTTCCAATGAATTATCAAATACAATGTTTTCATTATATGGCTGTAACGGGAGCTACTCACTGTTATATAGCAGCACTTATTGGTAATGAAGAGCTTGTAATTCATAAATTAGATAGAGATGAAGAGCTTGTAAACCAAATAATGGATTTAGAAAAAATGTTTTGGGACAAGTGTGTACTTGGGGGAGAACTTCCAACACCTGATGGAAGTGATGATTACTCAAAAATACTTCAAGGATTATATAAAGATACTAAGGAAGAAGAACTTATATTATTTGAAAAAGAAGATTTATTAAATCGTTATGACCAAGTAAGTGAACTTGTAAAAGATCTGGATAGTGAGAAAAAGGCAATAGAACAATATCTACAATTACAAATGAAAGAATATGAAATAGCTTATTTAGGAGATAGAAGAATCACTTGGAAAAAGCAAACTAGAAGTACTCTAGATAGCAAAAGATTAAAAAAAGAACACCCAGAGTTAGCAGAGAAATATATGAAAACTACTACTTCAAGAGTGTTTAGAATTTAAATTCCAAGCAAATCAAAGCTTAGAATTGCAGCTAAAGCTATAAATACTATAGCAAATGATATTAATATAGGGTTTATTTTGTCAGATTTTTTATAATCAACAATTGATTGGTAGATTTCTGGAATCCATGCAATAATAAGTCCGATTAGTACTAAAGGTGGGCCTGTAAAATAAAAGTTTGATAGTATTACTAAAAGACCTACTATGAAAAAAATATTAAACTTACTTTTAAATGAGAAGAAATTTTTTAGCAATTAGTTACCTCCTATGATTTAATAATTTAATTGTAGGTTTATTTTACAGAAATTTCAATAAAAGGGGAGAAAATAATGGCAAGTTTGAAAGAAATATTAAAAACGAATGAAACTAAGGGAAGTAATTTAGCTATAAATCCAAGTTATGCTATGAAGCAACTGATGGTAAAAATGAAGGGGGAAATTCAATCAGCACTCCCGAGCCAGTTAAGTAGTGAAAGATTTCAAAGGGTTGCACTTACTGATTTTAATTCAAATCCAAAACTTCAAAATTGCGAGCCTATGACTTTTATTGCAGCTATGATGCAAAGCGCTCAGCTAGGGCTTGAACCAAACACCACCTTTAGGACAAGCATATTTGATACCATATAAAGTTAAAGGAATTGATAAAGTACAGTTCCAAATTGGATATAAAGGACTACTTGAGCTTGCTCATAGAAGTGGAAAATTAAAAACTTTGTATGCGCATGAAGTTAGAGAAAATGATGAATTTGATATAGATTATGGGCTAGAACAAAAGTTAATTCATAAGCCTATTTTAAAAGGAGATAGAGGAGGAGTAATTGGATATTATGCTGTTTATCACTTGGAGCCAAGCGGATATAGCTTTATTTTTATGACTTATGATGAAGTTAAAAATCATGGTAAGAAGTATTCTAAAAACTTTGAAGGTGGAATATGGGAAAAAGAATTTGATTCTATGGCTAAAAAAACTGTTATTAAAAAGCTACTTAAATATGCACCACTAAGTATTGAGATGCAAAAGGCTGTTGCGTTTGATGAAAGTGTTAAAGGGAGTATTGATAGTGATATGTTACTAGTTGATGCTATGGATGAAAGTATTGAAGTTGATGGTAGTGTTTTAAATTAGAGGGGGGATTTATATGGCAGTTTATAGACATATACACATAGAATATTGGCAAGATGGTTTTGTACTTGATTTAACACCTGAAGAAAAATATTTCTATATTTATTTGATGACTAATAGTAAGACTAGTCAATGTGGTATATATGAGCTTCCGAAAAGGATTATAGAAACAGAGACTGGATATAACCGTGAAACTGTAGAAAAGCTTATATATAGATTTGAAGAATATGAAAAGGTTGTTTACTGCGAAGATACTAAGGAGTTGTTTTTAAAAAATTGGATAAAACATAATAAGGTTGTAAGTCATAAGGTTAAAAAGTGTATAGAAAAAGAATTAAAAAATGTTAAGATCAATAAGCATATTGAATTATTTTTAAATTAGTGCAATATGTATGGATACAGTATAGATACCCATAATTTAAAATTAAGTACCACTATGGATAGTGTATCTATACCCGTGGTTGAGGGTAAATGCAACTTAGATAACCACTATGGGGAAAAAGAAAAAGAAAAACAAAAACAAAAAGAAAAATATAAAGAAAAAGAAGAAGAAAAACAAAAACTTGTTAATTCAAATTTGGATAATGAAAATAGTTTTGAAAGTGAAGATCTAGATAATAAGTTTGTAAGTAATGTAAGTAAGTTTAAAACTTTATATGAACAGAATGTAGGACTTATAA
>JAVXLU010000014.1:0-10182 GCA_036646635.1 Romboutsia sp. | reverse complement strand
TGAGAGTATAGATTATGAACTTTTTAAAAGAGCAATAGAGATTGCTACTGATAAGGGTAAGTGTAATAAAGGATATATTAATGGAATTTTAAGACAATGGAATGATAATAACATTAAGAGTATTAATGATTTAAAAGCTTATGAGGTGAGTATAAAAAATAGGGGTGAGAGCTATGGAAAGTATAAGTGCGAGTCTTCGAAATCTAAATATGCCAGAGCACTTGAAGAAGAGGATGAAGGAATTTATAGAAAGCCAACAGATGAAGAAATCGAGTCTGTTAGAAGAGAGAGGGAGTCACTTAGAAACAGAGAGTGAGTCACTTAGAAACAGAGAGTGAGTATAGATGTGATAAGTGTAGGGATTTAACTTTTATAATAGATGATGGAGTAGCAATTCCTTGTGAATGTAGAGCTATAAGAGAAGCGGAGGATATACTTAAAAAGAGTGGTATAAGCGAGGAGTTTAGGAATAAGACTTTTGATAATTTTGATTATGCTTATGATGTTCAAACATTTGATGCTTATAGGATAGCTACTAAGTATATTAAGGATTTTGATTGTATAGAGAAGAGTAGGAATAATTCTATAATGTTTGTTGGACAAGTTGGGTCTGGTAAGACCCACTTGTCTTTGGCTATAGCTAATGAGCTTATGGATAGTGGTGTTGGGGTTGTTTATATGGGATATAGGGATGTTATTGTTAGGATTAAGCAAAATGTTATGGATGAGGTTTATTATCATAAGGTTATGAACAGGTATAAAAATGCTAGGGTGCTACTTATTGATGATTTGTTTAAGGGTAGTGTTAGTGGTAGTGATATTAATATTGTTTTTGAGCTTGTTAATCATAGGTATTTTAATAATTTGCCTGTTATCGTTAGCAGTGAGAAGAGTTTTGAGGAATTAATTGAGATTGATGAGGCTATTGGGAGTAGGTTGCTTGAGATGTGTAAGGGTTATATGGTTGAGATTAGGGGGAAGAAATTGAATTATAGGGTGTATGGATAGATTTGAAATAACTTACAATTAATGATATTAATATCAAAGTATTTCTAGAGTATAGGTTATTATACATATTACTTTTAATTTAAAAGTAATATGTATAATAACAGTGTTGTCAATATTTGCAAGATAATGTTAATATATACATAGAATATTAAAAGGGGATAAGCATGAAAAATCATAAATTATTGTTTGGATTTATATTTTTTTTTATGGCAATATTGCAACAATTTGAAGTTATATATATAAATTCAAAATCTGTATTTGGAATGACATTAGGGTCTTTACTTGTGAGTATTTCTACTTGTTATAGTGATGATTTTATACTAAAGACACCAGGATCAAGAAAACAAGTTAGGATAGGTAAACTACTTAGAAGAGTAATTTATTCAGTTGGATTTTCAATTATAATTATATTTACATATATCAATGAAAATGATACGTTAAGTCATCTAATGGATAAACTAGATGAAAATACATTATTATTATTAGCTATGTCAGTTACATTTATATCAATGAATGTGGGTGGAGCAAAAGACAAAGATATTTAGTTTAGAAGGGGAGAATTTAAATGGATAAGAAAATAGACATAAAATTGAATAGTAGTACAGATGAGATAATGAGTGTGTGGGAAATACAAGATCTATTGAAAAATTTAGGAAATAATTATTATAAATTGAACTTAGTAGTTGAAATAAATAAAATGATTTATAATGGTGTAGATCCTGATAATATAGTAGTATTTAACGAATCTTTTGATTTTAAAACATCATTCTCTTATTTAAAAGAAATACCGATTATTGATATAGATGAAGTTACAGGGGCTAAACAATTTTATCATTTAGGCGAATTTACTTCTATATTTCCAAATACTGATGTGGTAGAAATAAATGCTATATGTAAACTGTTTAGAGAAATAAATAGTTATTTGTTTAAAAGAAAATCACTATTTATGGAAATAAAGTTATTAAATAAAGATAGAATATGTGAGTATTTTAAATTATCAACAGTAGATGCATGTAATATAATAAAGCAAAAGGCTATAGGGCGTATATTAAAATTAAATATTGATAAATCTTACAAAGATACATATAAAAATGAAATAAATTTAATTGTAGAAAAATATTTAAAAGAAATTGATGCATTTAAGATTGATATAAAAGAAATTAATGATTTAAAAAAAGACATACTTGAAAATAATATAATAGAATTAAGTGATAAAAGAACATTAAAATTTAATAAATTTTATGAAAGGTTACAATCCTTAGAAAGACCAATAGTAGGAACTTTTAATGCAGACTACAGTAGTATTGAGATATTATGTACTGATTTCATATGTAAAGAAACAAGAAATAAATATTTCTTAGATTTAAAAAATTTTTCACACAATAGTCCAACAATGGTGTACTTAGGAATAGGTATGATTTTTACACTTGTCGCAGTACCTTTATTAAAACAAATTAAGGATGGTATTGAAGAATCTATTACCTATGAAAAAGATGGTAATGTAGTTAAAGATAAAGAGGAATCTATTGAAAAATTAAATAATACTATCAAGAATTTAGAAGATGAGGAAAATCTAAATAATTTAAACTTATATAATAATATAGAAAATAACTTTATAAGAAGTAGTATTTTAAATGCAAAGGATGATATAATAAATAAGACAATAGAGAATATTACATATTATAATTTTGCTAATGATAAGGTTGATTGTAATGTTATTGAATTTACCCCAAGAAATAAATAGATGATTTTATAGAATTGTATTTAGTCTAATTGATTTAATAAATAAAAAATAGTATATAGAAATAAGGGTGTTGTATCTAACAACACCCTTATTTCATACTTATTATATTTTTAGATAATTCATTGATACTATCCGATAATATCTGAAGCTTACCTTCTATCCTAACAAGTAAATACATGCTAAGAGCTATAGGAAAGCCTACAGAAGCTATCAATGTTTGAATTTCTGAATCCATCATATACACGACCTTTCGATATAAATTTTATAAGTAAAAAGACTATGCTAGAAAAGGGGAAGTTTCATAGCATAGTCTTTTGATTTAGATTAAATTTTTATACTATCCTATAACTAAGTCATAAGGAGTAGTATCTGTAACGACTACTTTAGCTTCTGAAACTGATACTAAATCTATTCCATTTGGAGCGAATATATTTTTAGCAAGCACTAATTCCATAACTGATTTTATTTCTTCTTCTGTTATGTCCTCTCTAGGATCTTGTACAGTTAAAGATACCTTTTTATTAACTTCATTCACAAATGTCATTATCAAACTTTTAGTAATTTCCATTTGAGTACCTCCTTTCATTTTAATTTAATCAACAGACTATGCACCAAGTATTGTGTTGTCTATTTTGATTATGTCAGTTACTGTGTGATCTTGAAGTGACATTAAAGCTTCTCCAACATCATAGGCATCTTGTGCTAATGCATTATGTTTTAGGTAAGAGTAAGATTTACTTCTTGTTTTAAGTTTTCTATTTACCATACCTAAGCTTAATTTTATTTTTAAGCTTGATGGATTTTTAATTTCTACAACGGCCATAAGGTTTACCTCCTTTTAAATTTTGATTTAAGGTTGTAATAAATTTTATAGTTTATTACTTTCTTGATATCAGTATAGGGGATTAGTTTTTTAGGTTATATTAAAGTATTTTAGAAAAAAGTTTATATAAATAATTTGAGATTTTAGATGTTTTAGTTTGTTATTATATAGGTATTTTTGAAACCTTTAGATATGGCTTCATTTTTTAGTTTTACTGCATTATTTTTATCATTAAAAGCACCTATGCAAACTCTGTAGAATATACCGTCATTAGTTATTGATTTATTTACAAAAGATAGTAAGGTAGAGGATATGCTATCTGCTATATCTTTGATATATTTGTGAGAAGTTAGGGAGTTTTCTACGGTAGTGTTAGATATAAAGTCTATTTCTATTAAGATTGCGGGCATTTTAGTTTTTCTTAGTACTGAGAATTCTTTTGATATTTTTACACCACGGTTAGGTGTGTTTAATTTATTTGATAAGTTGGTGCATATATCTTTTGACAAGTTATATAGTTTACTGTTTTTGTCATATACCCATACTTCGCATCCTCTTGCAGCTTTATTGGTTGAGGAGTTTAGATGAAGGCTTACAAAGTAATCACAGATTTCATTGTTTGCTTTTATGCTTCTATAGTCTAGTGAGTAGTATTTGTCATCTTCGCGTGTTGTTATTACTTTTTCAAAGGCTTGCTCTAGGTTATTTTTTATTAGTAGTCCTGTTTTTAGTACTATTTCACTTTCTTTTGTTTTGTTAGATCCCACTGCTCCTGGGTCTTTTCCTCCATGTCCAAAGTCTAGATACCATTTCATATTTTTATCTCCTTATTGTTTTTAAGGTTATGTTATCAAATTTATTATTAAGAAGTATGTTAAAGAATTTTATAAAAAATATATAGATGATATAATTTAATTAGAATGGGAGTGAGTATTTTGAAGGAGCAAATATTAGAGATTGTAATCGATGAGTTAAGAGTAAATAATGAGATGAACTTTATGGATATAGTTAAAAAAGTTTGGAGTAAGGGAATTGAATGTAATCAACAGACTGTGGCTAATATATTACATATTCATTGTATAAATCACAGGAAACTTAGGAAAGAACCATATTTTGAGAAAGTAAGATATGGTATATGGAAGTTATGTGATGGTAAAACTGATTTGCCTATTGATGAGGTTAAGACTTTAGTTGAAGATATATATGGGGATAGTAAGGACGATGGAGTAGATAGTGCAATTAATGTCATAGAAAAAGAGATTCATAATTTTTTTGATAAGTATAAAGTTGATGATGTTGATTTTTACGGTGAAGCTGAATTACAGATGAAGCTTGGTTGGCATTTTATGAAGTATTTACCTAGGTATAGAATAGAGGCGGAAAGGCCTATTAGTGCTTATGGTATAAATGAGAAGTTTAATAAAAAAGAGATAGATCTTGTATTGATAGATACTGAAACTGATGATAAGTATGTTATAGAGTTAAAATGTCATTTTGCTAGGCAGAGAGCATATAATAAGAGGATTCATTCTACATTGAAGGATATTGAGTTTTTAGAGAATTTAAAAGATAGCAATGCTTTTAAGAAGGTTATTTCTGTATGTTTTACTAATAGTCATTACTATTATGAAATTCCAGATAGGAGTAATGCTCAGTATAATGATTTTAGAAGGTATCATAGGGTAAATAAAGGAAGATATACTTTGACTAACGAATCTGATGTTAATATAAAAAATGATTATAGTGTTAATTGGATTGAGTTAAAGGATAAGATGAGGTATTTTATTCTTGAGGTTTAAGGGGTGATTATTTATGTTGGATTATTTGACTAAAGAGGATCTACCTGAGGGAGTTATGGATATTGTTGATACTATTGGTATTGATGCTTTTAAAGATTTAGTAAGGTTAGCTGGTGGAAGTAGTTTGTATATTCCTAATGAGAGTAGTCTAGTTAAGTCTTTTAGGAATAAGAAGATTAGAGAAGATTTTGATGGCAATTATAAGGCTGTCTCTAGGAAGTTTGGTATTAGTGAGGTTCAGGTTAGAAATATTGTTAATTTTAAAGAAGTATAGATTGATTGTGCTTTTTAGGATAAATGATTCGCATAAGTGGGTTGTGATTGAAATTTGGTTTTAGATGTTAACCTTCGGTTGTCAGCCCCGATATGGTACAAACCTTCACTTCATAAAAAATTAGACATACAAGGTGATGCTACATTTTAGCTCATATTACAGAGGATTTTTTGATTAGGATATGAGCTAAAATGTAGCTTTATTTTTGTGCTAACTATTTATTTCGTTTGGCTTGTACCATATTGCCCACCGCGCTCTCTGCTCCCCCACCATCCAACCCTATGTTTTATTGTAGTATGATTAATTAAGGTTTATAAATTAAATTGATGAATATGTAGGAGGATAGTTGAAGAATGAGCAAAGAGCGCTCATACATCAACTATCTTTATTTATGTTTTTGGGTCAAATGCTTTGGGGTCTAGTCTGACATCACAGATTATAGCAAAGGGCACTATAAACTGTGGTGCCAGACTAAAGTTTATTTCAAGTTTTATTGTTTATTTTTAGAAGAGAAGGTTATAGCTAATATATTTATTTTTGCTTATATACTATATGTAAGTTATAGTGTTATTTTTTTATTATTAAGGTTATGTATTTGTATATATGTTGTTGGTGCTATTGTAGTTTTTTATAATTCTTATGGAGTTTGGCTACGCCACCGCGCTTTACGTTGCAATCTTTTGAGCAAAGAGCGCTCAAAAGGATTTTCACTGCAATCGCTAACTTAAAAACCTAAGCCTTCGGCTATGCCCCTCTGACTAATCCCAACGCACTCACACTATTTGCTTCTAACATACTTCGCAAACATCATATTTCATATCAAGTCTGCTACGTATCTTAGCCGCTCATACGTGCTCGTAGCTTTTGGGATAGCCATTCACTGCCCTAAGCCCAATGCCCATGTGTTTTTATTGTTTTGTACCTTAGGTAGTTTGTAGAGCCTCCACGTTTTTGATAAGTTACTTTGTTAGTTTTTATTAGATTATTACAATGAAAATATATGTGAGTTTAGTTAGTTGGTGTTGGCAATATGGATTGTTGTTTGGCATTACGCCTAGGATAAAATCGTTGCTCCGCTATCCTAGGCTGGTCTCTATTGCATATACATAAATATATATTTCCATTAAAGCTAAATTAGTATTTATTTGTATTAGTAATTATATGAAAATATATTTCCATATGATATTATTATAAGTATTAATGGTTACTATTTTGTTTAAAGAAGTAATATTAAAAGTTGATATAAATTGAGAGGATTAAAATGAATAATAATTATAATGATTTAACCTTTTTTACAAATGAGGATGGGAACACATTATATGATCGATTTAATAAAATATTGAATAATAATGTACAATTTTTTGATGTATTAGTAGGATATTTTAGAAGTAGTGGATTTTATAAGATGTATGAATCTATGGAAAAAGTAGAAAAGACAAGAATACTAGTAGGTCTTAATTTGGATAAGAAATCTGTAGAGATGATACATACAGCAAACGATGAAATGCAAATAGATTTTACTTCAAATAAAGAGGCTAAGGAGCAGTACTCAAAAGAAGTTAATAATGATATAGAAACATCTGAAGACACTAAAGATGTAGAAGTAGGAATAAAAAAGTTCATAGAGTTCATCAAAATAGGAAAGCTAGAAATAAGAGTATATCCTTATCATCCTATACATGCAAAAGTGTATATAATGAGAAAAGACTTAGAAAAATCAGAGGATTTTGGGAAAGTTATAACGGGATCTAGTAACTTTTCACAATCAGGATTATTAGAACAATTAGAATTTAATGTAGAATTAAAAGATTCTAGAGATGTTAGATTTGCGCTTGATAAGTTTGAAGATTTATGGAAAGAGTCTGTAGATGTAACAGATAAATATATAGAACAAGCAGAAAATAGTTGGATAAGAGAAGATATAACACCATATGAATTATTTCTAAAGTGCTTATATGAATATTTCAAAGAAGAAATAAACCAAGATAAAGTAGATGCTAAGGCACTTGGATTACCTCCTGGATTTATGAAATTACAATATCAATTACATGCAGTAACAAGAGCAGAGAAGATACTTGCAACATACAATGGGGTATTTATTTCAGATGTAGTTGGCCTTGGTAAAACATATATAGGAGCAATGTTAGCAAAAAGATTAAGAGGTAGAAAGCTTATAATATGTCCACCAGTACTTAAGGAGAATTGGGAAAGAGTATTATGGGAATTTGATGCACCTGCAAAGGTAGAATCATTAGGTAAACTAGATTCAATATTAAAAATGGATGCAGACTCATATGATTATGTATTTATAGATGAAGCTCATAGGTTTAGAAATGATGATAATAATACTTATCCTAAACTACATGAGATATGTAATGGGAAAAAAGTAGTACTAATATCAGCTACTCCACAAAATAACTATATAAGTGATATAGCTAATCAGATATACTTATTCCAAAATAGAAAAAACTCTAATATAATACCTAATCAAAAAGACCTAGAAGGGTTCTTTAAAAAGCTTGAGAAGAAGCTTAAAAAATATGATAAAGGTACACCAGAATATTTAGAAACATCTAGAGAAGTATCAACTGAAATAAGAGAAAAAGTATTAAATCATATAATGGTAAGAAGAACAAGAAAAGAAGTTATGAAGTACTACCAAAAGGACTTAGAAGCTCAGGGTTTAACATTCCCTAAATTAAATACACCAGAGAAAATAGTTTATGAGTTTAATAAAGAAGTAGAGGTAGCATTTAATAAAACATTAGATACAATAAAAGTTCTTTCTTATGCTAGATATAAGACATTAACATATTTAAATGAAGTTCCAAGCAAATATAAACCACTTTTAGTTGGTCAACAAAATATGGGTGGATTTATGAAAGGAATATTATTAAAAAGACTAGAAAGTAGCTTTTATGCATTTAATAAAACTTTAGATAGATTTATAGAATCATATGAAAACTTTATAGAAATGTATAATTCGGGTGTAGTATATATAAGTAAAAAATATAATGTATATGACCTTATAAATGATGGAGATGATGAAAAGTTAGACTTTATAGTTAACAAGGATGATGCATTTAAATTTAAATCAGATGAATTTAACAGCACATTTATAGAAGATCTGGAATTTGATCTGGCAAATTTAAAAAGGATAAGACGCATGTGGGATCCTATAGAGAATGATCCTAAATTAGATAAATTTATAGATGATTTAAAAAATAATAAGCTTCTTAAAAAAGCTAAAATACTTATATTTACCGAATCTAAAGAAACTGCAGAGTATTTGAATGGACATATAAATAAACATTTTAAAAATCAAGCAATTATGTTTACTGGTGGATCTAGTAATAGATTGAGAGAAGTCATACAAGAAAACTTTAATCCAGATACATCAAAGAATAATCAAAAAAATGACTTTAGAATATTAGTTACTACAGATGTATTAGCAGAGGGTATAAGTTTACATAGAGCAAATGTTATTGTAAACTATGATTTACCTTGGAATCCTACTAGAATAATGCAAAGGGTAGGTAGAATAAATCGTGTTGGGACAAAGTTTGATGATATATATGTATTTAACTTTTTCCCAAGTGCTCAAGTTGGAGAACATATGTCACTAGAAGAAAATATAACATCTAAGATACAAGCATTCCATGATACATTAGGAGAAGACTTTAAATACTTAAGTGAAGATGAAGAAGTTGATACTTACGGTATATTTGGAAAAACTTTATATAATAAACTTAATAATAAAGAAAGTTTAGAAGATGATGATTTTAATGAAGATTCTACTCTGAAATATTTACAAATAATAAGAAGTTTAAGAGATGAAGATGAAGGTTTATTTATGAAGATAAAGAATTATCCTAGAAAAATAAGAAGTGCTAAGTATCTTGATAAAGATGGAACACTTACATTCTTTAGAAAAGGATATATGAAGAGATTCTTTATATCTGATGAAAATACATCAAGAGAAATGACATTCTTAGATGCAATGATGTTTATGGAATCAGATAAAGAAGAAAAGCATCATAAAGTTAGCAGTAAATATTATGATCATTTAGAAAATAATAAAAGAGAACTAATAAAAGTTTTACAAGAAGAAAGTATGGATATATCTCCTACTAGAAAAGAAGGTAAGAGTCATGATAAAACGATAATGAAAACTCTTAAAGCTTTAAATTCATATCCTAGGTTTACTGATAATGAGATTGCAAAGATTCATAAACTAATGGATTTATTTGAGGATGGAGCTATACCTTCAGCTATAGGAAGAGAAATTGTAAAAACTATAAAAGGGATAGGAGATCCTATTGAGATATTTAATACAATTTGGGATTTAGTTCCAGATTCTTATATTAAAAATTCAGATAATGAAAAAGAAATACAAGATTATAATACAGAAGTTGTATTATCACTAGATTTATTGTAAAGGAGATAGATTATGGACAATAAACAAATTATGTTTAGCGAAATATTTGATAAAAAATTTAATTATTGGCGGTGCGGCGGTTTCAGAATCTTTAAA
>JAVXLU010000013.1:14818-29278 GCA_036646635.1 Romboutsia sp. | reverse complement strand
TAAAAGAAAAAAATAAAGTATTATATATATATATTAATAGAATAATAGAGATAGAAAGAAATAAAGAATGTTATAATATAAGAAATTTAAATATAAATGGTAAAATATTAAAGGAAATAGGCTATAGAGATGTAGAAATAGGTAAAAAATTAAAAGAATTACTTTATGAAGTTATGAAAGAACCAAATTTAAATAAAAAAGAAATACTTATAGATTTGGCTAAATTACAATGAAATTATATGTGATACATTAAAATAATATATAAAATAAAATATATTAAAATAGAATTATTTACAAAACTAAATTTATTAATATAAATAAGGAAAAGTGTAAAACAACCTTAAAATATTTCTTTTATTGTTAAATAATGCTATAATGTTATGTGATTTTAAAAATGATATCGGAGGTTTGAAATATGAGAGTCGAAGCCCCTATTAAGGTAGACCGAATAACAAAAAGGCTTGCGAAAAGACTTACAGGTGGAGAAATAGCAGTAATAAATCATGTAGATATAGATGAGGTAGCTGCAAATTCTTTAGTAGAAGGAAAAATTAAACTTATAATAAATGCATCAGAATCTATAAGTGGAAGATACCCAAATAAGGGTCCAGGTATATTAACTGAAAAAAATATTCTTATAATCGATAATGTTGGAGTAGAATTATTTAATGATTTAAAAGAAGGTCAAATAATTGAAGTTATAGATGGAAAGATATATAGAGACGGTAAATTATTAGGACAAGGTGAAGTTTTAGATAAAAAAGAAGTATCAAAAAAATTAAAGAAAGCATATGAAAATTTATCGGTAGAATTGGATAGATTTATAGATAATACAATAGATTATGCAAAGAAAGAAAAAGGATTTATACTAGGTGAAGTTGAAATACCAGAAGTTACTACTAACTATGCGAATAGACATGTACTAATAGTTGTAAGAGGTCAAGACTATAAACAGGATTTAAGTACTATTTTATCATATATAGAAGAAATGAAACCTATATTAGTTGGAGTTGATGGGGGTGCAGATGCACTTTTAGAATTTGGGTATAAGCCAGATGTAATCGTTGGAGACATGGATAGTGTAAGCGATGAAGCACTAAAACAGTCTAAAGAGATAATAGTACATGCCTATACAGATGGAAGAGCTCCAGGACTTCAAAGAGTAAAAGACTTAGGTTTAGATGCTGTAGTATTTCCAGCTCCTGGAACTAGTGAAGATATAGCAATGCTTATAGCATATGAATATAAAGCAGAACTTATAGTGGCTTTAGGTACACACTCTAATATGATTGACTTTTTAGAAAAAGGAAGAAAAGGAATGGCAAGTACTTTCTTAGTTAGATTAAAAATCGGATCAAAACTTATAGATGCAAAAGGAGTTAATTTACTTTATAGAAGCAAATTAAAAATGAAGTATATTTGGGCATTAATAGCAACTGCGTTATTCCCTATATTGATACTTATTTTTATATTACCAAGTGCTCAACAGTTTATACACTTAATGCAACTAAAACTTAGATTATTATTACAGATGTAAATATTAGGAGGAAAAAATGCATATAAATATGAAATATTATATAGTTACTATTGGTGCTATATTTATAGCCTTAGGAATAGGTATGTTAGTAGGATTTAATTTGAATTATGATCAAGAGCTTAGTAAACAACAAGCTGTTATTATAGGAGATTTAGATACTAAATTCGAAGATTTAAAAAATACAAATGATACTCTAGAAGAAAATTTAGCAAATATAACTACTGAATATGATAAAGTGATAGAGTTTATTAATCAAAATATAGATAAAATAATAGTAAATGAATTACAAGAAAAAAATATAGGTATAATATCTATTAATGGAAATAGTGATACTACAAAAGGAATAGAAGAAATAATAACTAAAGCAAATGGATCTATTGCATTTGATATTATTTTAAATAGAAGCATATACGATGAATCAAAATTTGAAGAATTATCAACTAAATTAAATTTAGAAATAAAAAATACACAAGAGATTGTAAATTATGTAGTGGAAACATTAAAAGATGAAAATGCTAGTGAAAAATTAGCTAACCTTCAAGAACTAGGATTAATAAAAGTAAATACTCTAAATAGTAGCTATATAAATTATGACTCAGTTATTTTAGAAGGAGGAAATGATTCTATAAATGGAAAAGAAGAATTTGAAAAAGTAGAAAAAGTATTAATATCTAAATTAAAAGAAGAAAAATATTTAATAGGTGTTCAAAAATCTGATGCTAAATTCTCATATGTAGAACTATATGCTAAAGATAAAGTGACAACTATAGATAATATAGACGAAGGTGTCGGTAAACTTTCATTAGTAACATCATTAAAAGAAAGTATATCAGCTCAAAACTTTGGAAGATTAGAAAGTGCAAATAGTTTATTACCATATAAGAAATAATTAAAGGAGATACAATAATGAATCCTTATATAAGTATAATAATACCAGCGTATAATGAAGAAAATAAGATAAAAGATACATTAGAAAGTATAAAAGATATAAAAGATATAAATGAAATAATAGTTGTTGATGATGGGTCTAGTGATAAAACAACAGAAATTGCATCTGAGATTAAAAATAATAAAATTAAAGTTTTTAAGCTAGATAAAAATAGAGGTAAAGGATATGCATTAAATTATGGACTAGAGATAGCTAAGAAAAATGCAAATATAATAGGATTTTTAGATGGTGATTTAGGAAGTTCATCTAGTGAGGTCGAAAAACTTATAAAACCTATATTAAATAATGAAGCAGATGTAATAATAGCAAAATTTCCGCCTGCTAAGAAAAAGGGTGGTCTAGGTTTTGTAAAAGGGTTAGCTAAAGAGTCTGTATTAGAAATGACAGGTAGAGAATTAGATGCAACTTTATCAGGACAAAGGATTTTCAAAAAAGAAGTACTAGAAAAGTTTAAGGAAATACCATTTGGATATGGTGTAGAAGTAGGTATGACTATAGATATATTAAAATATGGTTATACAATTAAAGAAGTATTAGTTAATATGACACATAGTGAAACAGGAAGAGATATAAAAGGGTTTATTCATAGGGGAAAACAATACTATCATATTAAGAAGGTTTTAAAGCAAAAAAGAAAAGAGTGGAGGTAGTATTAAATGAAAAATTATATACTGTATACCATTTTATTAATAGTAGGATTAATTGGTACTTATTCCATAATACCTATGTTTAAAAATTTATTAATTGAAAGTAATGTGGTAAGACCTAATTATAAAAAAGATATGATACCTGTAAGTATGGGTATTGTATTTCTTCCAATGTTAATAGTAAATAGTTCTATAATAGCATTTGCTACAAAAGATTATCAAAATCTATTATATTTATTTATGTATATATTTGGAATTATATCTATGTTCTTTGCTGGAATATTAGATGATATTATAGGAAATAGGGATGTAAGTGGTCTTAAAGGACACTTTAAGAGTTTGATAAATGGTACTCTTACAACTGGAGGATTTAAAGCAATATTTGGAGGATTTATAGGTATAGTGATATCTATTGGTACGTCTAAAAATATAGGTGATATAATTATAAATACTTTAATAATAGCGTTATCTACAAATTTGATGAATCTATTAGATTTAAGACCAGGAAGAGCTATAAAAGTATACTTAATTACAATGAGTACGATATTTGTTACTTTAAATGGTTTTGTAAAAGCCTTGCCTCTACTTATAGTTCCAAATGTAGTAGCATATTTTAAATATGATTTAAAAGCAAAAGCAATGATGGGTGATACGGGATCTAATGTGCTTGGAATATCAATAGGCATACTATTTGTTATGGGATATTCATTAAAAGTTAGATTATTATGGTTAGCATTCCTGATTTTTATACATATACTTACAGAAAAATATTCACTAACAAAAATAATTGAAAAAAATAAAATATTAAATTTCATAGATAAGTTAGGAAGGTAATCTAATGATAAGTAAAAAAGTAGCAATAGTTGAGTCTATAGTTGATAGAACTGATGGATTAGATGATATAAGAGTTAATTTAAATGGACATATCCAAAAAGCATATAATTATTCTAAAATGACTGGTGAAATAAATATAGGTGATGAAGTTATATTAAATACGACAGCAGTTGAACTTAGTTTAGGAACTGGTGGATATCATTTTGTTATAGCAAATTTAAATAGCTTGGAATCTAACTTAACTGAAGGTGGACATATAATGAAGTTAAGGTATACTCCATTTCAAGTTAAGGTTGACTCGGTTGAAGAGCAAGAGAGTCCTTATCATGAAAAAATCGAAAATTTCTTAAGTTTAGATAATATGCCGATAGTAGTTGGTACTCTTCATAGTATGTTAACACCATTTGTTGCGTCATATAAAAAAAATAACCCTAATAAAAAATTAGTGTATATAATGACTGATGGAGCGGCACTACCTATATACTTAAGTAAAAATGTATCAGTATTAAAAGAAAAAGGGCTAATAGATAATACAATAACAATAGGAAATGCATTTGGTGCAGACTATGATTGTATAAATATATATACAGCATTAATCACAGCAAAAGAAGTTTTAAATGCAGATGTTGTGTTTGTTAGTATGGGACCAGGAATTGCTGGTACAGGAACTAAATATGGATTTACAGGTATAGAACAAGGACCTTTATTAGATGCAGTAAAAAAACTTGGTGGATTCGGGGTAGCTATACCAAGAATAAGTTTTGCAGATATGAGGGATAGACATAGAGGAATATCTCATCATAGTTTAACAGTATTTAAGGATATTGTGAATGTAAAAATAAATATACCAATAACGATTTATAATGAGGATAATTTAAATATCATAAAAGAGCAAATATTAAATAATGGATTAGAAGATAAACATAATATAGTATATATCAAAAATGATAATACTCAAAATGATTTAGATTATTTTGGACTTAAAGTTAGAAGTATGGGTAGAAATTACGAACAAGATAAGCAATTTTTTGAAGCTGCGAGTACAGCTGCATATTACTTAATGGAGGTTTGTGATGATAGTAGAAGAAAAGACGATAAGTAGTGATAGGGTATATACTGGTAAAGTAATTAGCTTAAAAGTTGACACTGTTGAAATAGAAAGGCAAGGATATCAAAAAAGAGAAATTGTAGAACATGGTGGAGCAGTAGGGATAGTTGCTATAACTAATGATAATGAAGTTATATTGGTTAAACAATTTAGAAAAGCCATAGAAAAAGTTATATGGGAAATTCCAGCTGGAAAATTAGAAATAGGAGAAAATCCTAAAGACTGTGCTATAAGAGAGTTAAAAGAAGAAACAGGATATAGTGCAGAAAATTTAAAATTAGTATATAAGTTTTATACATCAGCAGGTTTTTCTAATCAAAAGATGTATATATACCTAGCTACAGGACTAGTAGCTGGAGATAATAATCTTGAAAATGGCGAAAATTTAGAAGTTTATAAAATAAATTTAGAAGAAGCATATAGCATGATATCTAGAAATGAAATTGAAGATGCGAAAACTTCAATAGGTCTTTTATTATCTAAAGAATTAATATAAAATGCATAACCTCCTCCTTTCTTACATATTATTTTGTAAGGTACAATGAGGGGGTTATAAATTTGAGAAGAACATACAGAAAAGGGAATTTTAAAGAAATAAACACACAGATGATAGTTATAGGATTTATATTTATAGGATTTATAATTTTAGGCACATATCTAAATAAAATATGGCCTATTTATCAAAATAATATAATAGACAATATTAATCCAGTTATAGAGTACTATAATTTAAGTTCAGGTACAAAGCATGCAGTAATATCAAATTTCAAAAATGATACAATTTTTATGAGTTTAATATGTATATCTACTTTATTAGTTATAACATTTCCTATCATAATAATAATATTTATGCTAAAAGGTTTATCAATAGGCTATACTATAAATAGTGCTATATTAGCTTTTAAGTTCAAAGGTAGCAAGATGATTTTAATAATATTACTTAAGAATTTAATTATTATACCAGGTGCCATTATACTAATGTTAATTTCACTAAATTACCTGAAAGAAGTTATTTATGAATTGAAAAAAGGAAAAAAAGAAAATATATTATTTTTAGGAAAGAGATATTTATTAAATGCCATAATTGTACTAGCTATAACAGTTTGTTTACAATTAATATTAAATACTATAAGTATTGGTATTATTAAGTTCCTAGTCAGATAAAGGAGTTTACTATGGAAGTTATAAATGATTATATAGCTTATATAAAAGATAAAAAAAGATTGTCAGATAATACTGTATCATCTTATTTTGCAGACATTAAAAAGTATATAGATTATATGGAAGAAGAGAAAATAAAATTAAATGATATAGTTGAAAATGATATTATAGGATATATAATAAAGTTAGAAAAAGACAATATATCAGTAGCAACGGTATCGCGAATGATATCATCAATAAAGTCTTTTCATGATTATTTGTTTTTAAATCATATTAATAAAGTTAACCCGGCAAAGAGTATAAAAAAGCCTAAAATAGAAAAAAATGATTTAGACATATTAACTGAAGAGGAGATAGAAGCATTATTAAATTTTCCTAAGTTAACAACTCCGAAGTTAATAAGAGATAAGGCTATATTTGAAATTTTATATGGAACAGGGATAAAGGTTTCTGAATTAGTTGATATGAATGTAGATGACATAGATTTGGAAATAGATTACATATATTGTAATAATAGTAAAAATCAAAGGGTAATACCTCTTTCAGAGATAACTAAATTATACTTAGAAAGATATATAAAAGAAGCTCGATTAGAATTAGCAATTCATGGAGAAAATTCATTATTTGTAAGTTCTCTAGGACAAAGGTTTACAAGGCAAGGTCTTTGGAAACTTATAAAAAAACATGCTAGTTTAGTTAATATAAATAAAAATATAAATCCAAGTATGCTTAGACATTCATTTGCAATTCACTTATTAAATAATGGTGCAAATATTGCAGTAGTTAGTAAAATATTAGGAAATGCTAATTTATCTAGCTTACAGTCATATTTAAATCATATAAATAAAAATATGAGAAAAGAAATTAAAGAAAAACATCCTAGAAAGTAAAGTATAGAAGGAGAACAAAATAATGAGTAGAGTAGTATGGATTATAATAGATAGCGTAGGAATTGGGGCACTTCCTGATTCTAAAGATTTTGGAGATATAGGTGTTAATACTTTAGGAAATATAGTTAATTTACATAAAGATATTAAAATACCAAACTTAAGGAAATTAGGTATAGGAAATATAGATGGGGTTGATTTTTTAGAAAGCTTAGAAAATACAATAGGTATATATGGAAAATGTAGTGAAGTTTCTCAAGGTAAAGATACGACTACAGGACATTGGGAAATGACAGGAGTATTAGTTGAAACGCCATTTAAAACATTTGAAAATGGATTTCCTAAAGAAATAATAGATGAATTTGAAAAAAGAATAGGAAGAAAAGTTGTAGGAAATAAACCATCATCAGGGACTGTTATATTAGATGAATATGGAGAACATCAAATGAAAACAGGAGATGTTATTGTTTATACATCAGCTGATAGTGTGTTTCAAATAGCAGCACATGAAGAAATAATTCCTCTAGATGAATTATACAGAATGTGTGAGATAGCTAGAGAAATAATGATGGGAGATAATGCTGTAGCGAGAATAATAGCAAGACCATATACAGGATCTTGTACAGGTAAGTTTGAAAGAACTTCTAATAGAAGGGATTATTCATTAAACCCATCAGAAGCTACGGTGCTAGATAATATTAAAGAAGATGGATTTGATGTTGTTGCAGTTGGAAAAATAGAAGATATATTTAATGGACAAGGTATAACTGAAGCTGTTCATACTAAAGATAATATGCATGGAGTAGATGAGACTATAAATTATATAAAAAAAGATAATAATGGATTGATTTTCACAAATTTAGTTGATTTTGATTCGAAATATGGTCATAGAAGAGATACTATAGGATATAAAAAAGCATTAGAGGAATTTGATACAAGAATACCAGAAATCATAGAAGCATTAAATGAGGATGATATACTTATAATAAATGCAGATCATGGTAATGACCCAACCTATAAAGGCAGTGACCATACAAGGGAATATATACCAGTATTAGTATATGGAAAAAAATTAAAACAAGGTGTAAACTTAGGCATAAGACACAGTTTTGCAGATATAGGGGCAACAGTTACAGATATACTAAAAGTTAAAATGCCAAATTACGGTACAAGCTTTAAAAAAGAAATGACAAAATAATTAATGGAGGACATAAAAAATGAATAATATATTTGATAAAATACGTGAAAGTGCAGAATTTATAAAATCTAAAAGTGACATAGTTCCTAAAATAGGACTTATATTAGGGTCTGGATTAGGAGTATTAGGAGATGAAATACAAAATCCTATAAAAATAAAGTATAATGATATACCAAATTTCCCTGTATCAACAGTAGAAGGACATGCAGGATGCCTTGTAATAGGAGAACTTGAAGGTAAAGAAGTGGTGGCAATGCAAGGTAGATTCCATTATTATGAAGGATATACTCAACAAGAAATAACTTTCCCTGTTAGGGTTATGAAAGCATTAGGGGTAGAGACTATAATAGTAACTAATGCAGCGGGTGGAGCAAATGTAGATTATAAGCCAGGAGATTTGATGGTTATTAGAGATCATATAAACTTAAGTGGAAATAATCCATTAATAGGAACTAATGATGATAGATTAGGAGTAAGATTCCCTGATATGTCAACAGCATATAAACCACAGTATGTAGAATTAGTTAAGTCATGCGCTAAAGAATTAAATATGAAAATACAAGAAGGTGTTTATGCATTCTTCAGTGGACCGACTTATGAAACTCCATCTGAAGTAAAAATGGCAAGAATACTAGGAGCTGATGCAGTAGGAATGTCTACAGCACCAGAGGTAATAGTTGCATCTCACTCAAGTATGGATGTTATAGGTATATCTTGTATAACAAATATGGCGGCAGGGATACTTAATCAACCGCTTGACCACGAAGAAGTTATAGAAACTACTCAAAAAGTAAAAGTTGAGTTTTTAAGTTTAGTAAAAACTATAGTTAATAAAATATAATTTATATAAAGCTTAATATTAATCTTTAAATTAGTATTAGGTTTTATATAATTAATTTAAAGATAATAAATTATGTGGACTTAATAAGGAGATTTACTATGAGAATGTACGATGTAATTAAAAAGAAAAGAGATAATTATGAACTAACTAAAGAAGAAATAAATTTCTTCGTTGAAAAATATTCAAAAGGTGAAATACCAGATTATCAAGCGTCAGCATTATTAATGTCAATATACTTAAATAAAATGAATAAAGAAGAAACAGTTTATCTTACTGAAGCTATGATGAATTCGGGAGATGTAATAGATTTATCTCAAATAGATGGGATAAAGGTAGATAAGCATAGTACAGGAGGAGTAGGAGATAAAACTACAATAGCATTAGCTCCACTTGTTGCAGCATGTGGTGCACCTGTAGCTAAAATGTCAGGAAGAGGTTTAGGGCACACTGGAGGAACGCTAGATAAATTAGAAGCTATACCAGGATTCTCTATAGAAATGGAAGTTGACAAGTTCATAGATTCTGTAAATGAACATAAAATAGCAGTATGTGGTCAAACTGCTAAAGTAGCAGTAGCAGACAAAAAGATGTATGCTTTAAGAGATGTAACGGCTACAGTTGATAATATATCTTTAATAGCTGCAAGTATAATGTGTAAAAAATTAGCATCTGGAGCTAATGCGATATTACTTGATGTAAAAACAGGTGATGGAGCATTTATGAAAACATTAGATGATTCTTTTGAATTAGCTAATGCTATGGTTGACATAGGATGTGGAATGGATAGAGAGACTATAGGTATGATAACTGATATGGATGAGCCTTTAGGATTTGCAGTAGGTAACTCTCTAGAGGTTATTGAAGCTATCGAAACACTAAAAGGAAATGGGCCTAAAGATTTTGTATTATTATGCGAAACATTAGGTGCATATATGTTAGTATTAGCTAAAGTTTGTAATACATTTGATGAAGGAATTGAAAAAATAAGAGAAACTATAAAATCAGGAGCTGCACTTGAAAAATTAAAAGTATTTATAGCAAATCAAGGAGGAGATAAAAGAGTAGTTGATGATTACTCAATACTTCCAACAGCTAAAAATATAGTAGCTATAAAATCGCCTAAATCAGGATATATAAGTAAAATAGAGGCTGAAGAAGTAGGAATATCAGCTATGATTTTAGGTGCAGGAAGAGAAACTAAGGATGATATACTTGATTTATCAGCAGGTATAATCTTAGAAAAGAAAATTGGAGATTATGTAAATGAAGGTGATGTATTAGCATATATTCATTATAATAAAGAAGATAAATTTGAAAGTGCTAAAGAACGATTTATAGCAGCTTATTCAATAGTTGAAGAAAAAATAAATCCTAAAAAGTTACTTTATGGTGTTGTAACTAAAGATGAAATTAAAAAATTTTAAAAAATGATTATAAAAAGCCTAACGTGTAAACAATAACGTTAGGCTTTTTAATTGTAGAAAAAATATTTATATTATAGATATAGCTAAAATTTACCATATAAAGTCGTTATTTTATATCATAAACAAATTTGTTCGACAAATTTATTGAAAATTTTCATGCTTAGATTTATAATATAGAGGATATAAATATATATAAGGAGTAGATAACTCTATGAATTTTAATAAAAATAAATGGAAAATAGTAATATTAGTTTTTATTATACTAATAGCTTTGATGGGTGTATTTGTATTTACACAAGTAGGAGCAATTGATAAAAATAATAGTAAAGATGTAGTTATAGAAATACCATCAGGATCAACTGTTAGTAATATGTCAGATATATTATATGAAAATAATATTATAAAAAATAAGACATTATTTAAAGTCGTAGTAAAATTAAGTAATAAAGCACCATCTATAAAAGCAGGAAAATATTTACTTAATCAAACATATTCAAATAATGAAATAGTAAATTTATTAGCTTCTGGAAAAATATATAATGATGGAATAAAAGTAACTATTCCAGAAGGTTCAACTTCTAAAGAAATAGTTTCAATACTAGTAAATAAAAAGCTTGGTACTGAACAAAATTATATTGAATTAATAAAAAATCCTAAAGAATTTTATAAAGAAGTTAGCTTTTTAAAAGAAAATAATATAAAATCACTAGAAGGTTTCTTATATCCAGAGACATACTACTTTGATAAAAATATATCGGAAAAAGAAGTTCTAACTAGAATATTATTAGAATTTAAAAATATCTATAATGATAAATTAAAAAATAGACAAAAAGAATTGAATATGACTCTTGAAAAAGTTGTGAACTTAGCTTCAATTATAGAAAAAGAAGCAGTTTTAGATGCTGATAGAGCTACAATTGCGAGTGTATTTTATAATAGACTTAATATAGATATGCCTTTACAATCTGATGCAACAATACAATATATTTTTAATGAAAGAAAAAAAATAGTAACATATAATGATTTAAAAATTGATTCACTATATAATAGTTATAAAAATAAAGGTCTACCACCAACACCTATAGCTAATCCAGGTATAAAATCTATTGAAGCTGCATTATATCCAGAGGATACAACATATTTATATTTTGTAGCAACAATGAGTGGAGGAAATAATTATAGTACAAACTATGAAGACCATTTAAAAAATGTTAAAGAATATAAAGATGAAAGAGCAAAGTTAAGTAAAAATAAAGCTGATTAATTATGAGCTTAAAATTATTTTATGATAAGATTTTAAATTATGGATTATGCTTTAATATATTAAAGTGTAATCCTATATTAATTTTTTTTGTCACTTAAGGAGTGAATTTTATGAGCAATATAGTAAATAATTTAGTAGAAGATTATATAAGAAAAACGTTAAAAGATAACAGTGGAATTTTGAGAGAGTTAGAAATTTACGCTGATGAAAATAATGTGCCAATAGTACATAAAGAAGTGTCAGACTTACTAAAAGTATTATTAAAAGTCCAAAAGCCTAAAAGGATATTAGAAGTTGGATGCGCAATAGGATACTCTTCTATACTATTTGCATCTACATTAGGAGAAGATGTAGAGATTATAACAGTAGAAAGAAATGAAAAAATGATAGAAAAGGCTAAAGAAAATATAAAATTAGCTGGATTTGAAAAAAATATAACTATATTAGAAGGCGATGCAGAAGAATTATTAAAAGGCATACAAGGTAAATTTGATATGATATTTTTAGATGCAGCCAAAGGTCAATATCAATTATTCTATGATATGGTAATAGATAAATTAAAGCTAGATGGTCTTTTGATTTCGGATAATATACTTTATAAAGGTATGATAGCACATGATGATTTTGTAATAAGAAGGAAAAGAACTATTGTAAAGAGGATGAGAAATTATTTAGATTATATATGTAACTGTGAGTATCTAGATACATCCCTTATACCAATAGGAGATGGAGTAACTCTTAGCTATAAAAATAAAGAACGAGGTGATATAAATGCATAAAATTGAGCTTTTAGCTCCGGTAGCAGACTTAGAACAATTAAAAATAGCTTTTAATTATGGAGCAGATGCAGTCTATACGGGTGGAGAAATTTTTGGTTCAAAAACAACATCCAAAAATTTTACTAAAAATCAAATAATAGAAGGAACAGAGTTTGCACATAAGCTAGATAAAAAGCTTTATGTAACAGTAAATGTAATTCCTCATAATGATGATTTTAATAAGTTAGATGAATATCTATTAGAACTTCAAGAGGCTAACGTAGATGCGCTTATAATAGCTGATCCAGGAGTATTGAATAGAGTTAAAAATATAGTTCCTAATATGGAAGTGCATCTAAGTAGTCAAGCAAATATTGCTAACTATGCAACTGCGGATTTTTGGTATAAGCAAGGTGTAAAAAGAGTAACGGTAGCTAGAGAACTCTCATTTAAAGAAATAGCTGAAATGAGAGCTAGAACACCTTTTGAAATGGATATAGAAGCATTTATACATGGGTCTATATGCATTTCATATTCTGGTAGATGTTTAATAAGTAATTACTTAAATGGAAGAGATAATCTAAAACAAACCATAAATTATTCAAATAAATTAGAATATAATTTAATTGAAGAAAAAAGACAAGGTGAATATTATCCTGTTTATGAAGATAAAAGAGGTACTTTCTTCTATAACTCTAAAGATTTATGTATGATAGAGTATATACCCGAGTTAATAAAAACTGGTATAACAAGCTTAAAAATAGAAGGAAGATTAAAAACAGTTTATAATTTAGCTTCGATAATTAGATCGTATAGAATAGCAATAGATGAATTTTATAAAAATCCTAAACAATGGAAATTTAATACTTTATGGTTAGAAGAAATAAGGAAAGGTACTAGTAGAGATTTTACCACAGGTTTCTATTTAGATGAAACTAGGGAATATAACAAAGAAGATGAAGAATATTTAACAATAAATAATTATGAGTTTGTTGGTTTAGTAAAAGATACAGAAGAGGGATTAGCTTTAGTAAAACTTAAAAATGAAATTAAAGTTAATGATGAAGTTGAGGTAATAGCTCCGTATAAAGAAACTATATTCGCTAAAATTGAAAAAATATATAATGAAAATGATGAAGTAGTAGATGTAGTTAAAAATAAAGAAAAAGTTGTAAAAGTTAAATTATCACAATTAGTAGACAAGGATTATATGCTAAGGAGAGAAATAAAAAATGAACAATAAAAAAAGACCACTTATAATAGGTATAACAGGAGGAACGGGATCAGGAAAAAGTACTGTTTGTAAATCTATAATAGAGAATATACCAGAAGAAAATATTTCTATATTAGAACAAGATGCTTATTATAAAGATCAAACTCATTTAAGTTTTCAAAATCGATTAAAAACTAATTATGATCATCCTCTTGCATTTGATAATAAACTTCTTATAACGCATATAGAAGATTTATGTAATGGTATAGTTGTAGAAAAGCCTATATATGACTATGAACTTCATACAAGGAAACAAAATGAAACAATAACTATATCTCCTAAAGATATAATTATTGTTGAAGGTATAATGATATTAGAAGATGAAGAATTAAGAGATAAATTAGATATAAAAATATATGTAGATACTGAAGATGATATAAGAATACTTAGAAGAATTCAAAGGGACATTAAAGAAAGAGGTAGAACTGTAGATTCTGTTATAGATCAGTATCTAACTACAGTAAAACCTGCTCATGATCAATTTATAGAACCATATAAAAAATATGCAGATATAATAATGCCAGAAGGTGGACAAAATGAAGTAGCTATAGATATAGTTATAACTAAAATAAGAACACA
>JAVXLU010000013.1:5642-14808 GCA_036646635.1 Romboutsia sp. | reverse complement strand
CCTTAGAAATTGTCAAAAATGACAAGTAGCTAAGGGGTGATTTTATGTCTAGAAAAAAAGATACAATAGAAAGTAAATTTATAAACAGGGCTTGGAATATGTTTTTAATAAGCATTATATTATATTCATTTTTACTTTATAGATTAGTTGATATACAAATTATAGATTCAGATAATTATAAAGAAAAAGTTAGTAATCAAAGCATGCAAAAAATAGAATTAAATAGTGGAAGAGGAATAATATATGATAGAAATGGAAAAGCATTAACTGATGTTGAAAGAAGACAAATAATAATAGTTGAAAAAGAAAAACTGGTTAATAATTATGAAATTAGAGAGTTAATAAAAGAAGTTACTAAGATGGATGAACCTAGTATATATAAAAATATAGAAAAACAAATTAATTCATCAGTTGTTCAACTTGAAGTTGATAAAATAGATAAGAAAACTAAAAATAAGTTAGAAGAAAAAGGATTAATAGTTGAAGAAAAAGTACTAAGATATTCATCAGATAAATTATTATCCCATACAATAGGATATATAAAAAGTTCTGACAAAATAGGTCAATCAGGAATAGAAAAAAGTATGAATGATATACTTATAAACTCAAATGAAAAGTATGTATCTGCATTTAAAGTTGGGGATGCGGGCAATACAAAAAATCTAAGTATATTAAAAGGTAGTATAAAAACGATAAATGATAATGAGGAATCTAAGCATATTAAATTGACTATAGACAAAGATATACAAAAAAAGGTTGAAAAGATAGTAAGTAAAGAAGAAAATCCAACTGCAGTAGTAATTTCAGATGTAGACACTGGAGAAATATTATCGATGAGTTCAAGACCAACTTTTGATTTAAACAATATATCAACTAACAAAGAGAGTAATGATGGTGAATTTATAAATAGAACTATACAGGCTACATATCCTCCTGGTTCAGTATTTAAAATAGTAGTACTATATGCGGCACTTGAAAATAATGTTATAGATGAAAACAATTACAGTTATAATTGTATTGGAAATGCAAAAATAGGAATAAGTGGAGAATCATTAAATTGTAACAAACTGGATGGGCATGGTATTCAAAACCTACAACAAGCATTTTCTAATTCATGTAATACAGCATTTTTGGATATTGCAATAAAGGCAGGTCAAGATAATATAATAAAAAGTGCTAAAAAGCTTCACTTAGATGAAAAAGTAGAAATAGGATTAGAAGAAGAAAAAATAAGGGAGATACCTACACAAATAGCTATACGTAATCTAGCGATTGGTCAGGGTGATATAGAATTTACACCACTACAAATAAATCAAATGACTCAAATAATTGCTAATAATGGTACATATAAACCTCTGTATTTATATGATAGTATTATTGATAAAAATAAAAATATGATAAAAAGATTTAAAACATCTAAATCAGAAAGTATTATTTCACCATACACATTAACTATAATAAAAGAAATGATGAAAGATGTATCTAAGGAAGGTACAGGGAAAAATTTAAAAGATTTAGATGGTGGATGTGGTGTTAAAACAGGAACTGCGCAAAGTATAGTGAATGGAAATGATATAAACCACGGATGGATAAGTGGTTTTTATCCTGAAGATAGACCTAAATATGTAATTACAGTACTAGTAGAGGGAACAGCAGAAAGTAGCAAATCAGCAATACCAATTTTTGAAGATATATGCCAAAAATTAAATAAAAAATAAAAATAAATATCTATAAAATAAGCAATTTAGCAATCATCTTTTCATATAATTTAAAATGACACGTCAGAAAGAGGGGTGCTTTGTGACTATTCTTAAATCATTTGAAAAACCATTAACCCCTGAAGAAGAAGTTAATTATTTAACTAAATTTAAAGACGATAAAGATGAATCTGCTAAAGGAATTTTAATTGAAAGAAACATGAGATTAGTAGCACATATTGCTAAAAAGTATAATAACTCTAGTGAAGATCAAGATGACCTTATATCAATAGGTACAATAGGCTTAATAAAAGCTATAGAAACATATAATGTGGAAAAAGGAACTAGATTAGCCACATATGCGTCTAAATGTATCGAGAATGAAATACTAATGAATATTAGAACGAATAAGAAAAATAAAGTTCAAGTATCTCTTCAAGATCCTATAGGTATGGATAAAGAAGGTAATGAAATTAGTCTGATTGACGTATTAGGAACAGATATTGATGATATTATAGACCAAGTAGAACTTAAAGTACAAATATCAAAACTATACGAACAACTAGAAAAAATACTTACTAAAAGAGAAAAAGAAATAGTTCTTTTGCGATATGGACTAACTACTTCTGGCTACAAAACGCAAAGAGAAATTGCTCAAAAACTAGATATATCTAGGTCTTATGTATCTAGAATTGAAAAAAGAGCTCTTAAAAAACTTAGAAAAGAATTAAAATCAGAAAAAAGCCTTATTTAAGGCTTTTTTTGTAGATAAAATTATTATTAGCCAATCAAGAAATGACAAAAATTTTAAATTCTATGTGCTATTATAAATAATATAGTAGTAAAGAATAATATTATAAATTCATATAAAAATACATATCGTATTTAGTTAAAAATCAAATAAATTTATACTAAAAAGTAATAAATTAGAAAAGGATGGTGACTACTATGGTAATATTACATAAATATAGAGAAATATTAGAAATAATTAATATAGCTATAATTATTTCTGTTCCACTAATATCTCTTATACTCTATAGAACATCGAAAAGTACATCATTTTTTATTATATCTTTAATTTTTTATATAGAGTTAATATTAATAATATCTTTATCAAGATATGGGTACAGATATCCCGTTATAGCCAATATATTAATCAATCTTTTTATAATTAAATCAACCATAATTAATACTACTAAACGAAATATAGTAGATGTAAAAAATATAAAACATAGGCTTAAAATAAGTAAAAAAAATATTACTAATATTATTAATGAAGTAGAAATGGAATGTAATTTACAAAATAAATATAAAGATAATATTTTAGATTTGAATCAGAAAATAGATAAAGCGATAGAAGATTCTGATATACCTATATTCATACTAAATAGTAAAAAAGAATACTTTGATAGTAATAAAGCATTTAAAGAACTTACAATAAAAGATGAGGTCGATATTATAGAGGAAGATATATTTGCATACTTAAATTATAAATTTATAAATAGTAATGAAATTATAGAAAATATAAATTATAAAAGTAAAAATAATATAAATCTTAAATCTTATGATGATAGAATATATAGATTTGTAAGCCTTAGTAATATAATAGATAATCAAAATATATATATATGTATTTTAAATGATATAACCCAAAGTACCTTAATTCAATATAAATTAAAAGAAAGTGAAGAAAGATATAAGAAATTAATGGATATATTAAATGATGGAGTAATAATACATAATATGAATAACATTAGTTATGCAAATAGTAAGGCAATAGAGCTATTTAATTTGGATGATAAAAAAATAGAAAATTTAATGATAGATGATATTAAATTAAATTTAAATAAAAAATTCAAACAAGATTTTTTGAAAAATATAAGTCTAGTTAAATTAAATAAACAAGAAAAAACAAAAATGAGATTAGAAACTTTGAAAGATAAAACAATTGAATTTATAACAACAAATATTGTTTTAAATAATGAAAATATGCTATTAAGTATAGCTATAGATATAACTAATACAGAAAAAATAATAAATGACTTAGAACAAAGTGAAAAAACGTACAAGCTATTACTAAAAACATTACCCGAAGGAATAATGATAATAGATAAAAAGAGTAATAATTATATATATAGAAATAAAATAATGATAAAGTTGTTGAAAGATATTGGTGTTGAAAATTTAAATGAAATAATAAAAAATTATATTAATGAATATGAGTATGGTGTATTTAAAAAATTTATATTAAAAGAAAAGAAATCTTTATCTATAGCAATAATAGATAGAGAAGATGATACTTTTGTAGTTGTAGTAAGAGTTTTACAAGACAGGCATAAGATAGAAAAGATGGAAGAAGAATTAAATGAAATAAGTGATAAAAATAAATTCAAAACTCAATTTTTAGCAAATTTAACTAATGATATAAAAAAACCAATAGATACTATATTTGCTATTAACAGTATTTTAGATATAAATAAAGAAAAATATAAGTCTCAATATATAAGTGATTATACTAGATTAGTTAAACAAAATTGTTATAGATTAATGAGATTATTAAGTAATATTGAAGAAATAGAAAATATTGATCAGGGAATTTGGACTATGAATTTTAAAAAATATGATTTAGTTAAGTTAATTAAAGATATAGTTTATAAGTCTAAATATTATATCCATGAAAAAGGTTTAAGTATTTCATTTGAATCTAATATAGAAGAAAAAATAATTATCTTAGATAAAGATAAGATAGAAAAAATGATATTGAATTTATTGTCTAATTCAATTAAATTTACTGAAAAAAGTGGAAAAATAAACATATCAATAAATGAAGAAAATGAACAAATAAAGATAAAAGTTTCAGACACAGGAGTTGGAATACCGAAAGATAAGATTAAAACTATATTTAATAATTTTGAACAAGTAGATAGAACTTTATCACGAGGTACAGAAGGTTCTGGAATTGGACTTTCATTGGTTAAGAAATTAGCAGATATTCATAATGCTGAAATAAAAGTAGAAAGTAAACTTGGAAAAGGAAGTGAATTTGAAATAATTTTAAATCATAAAATTATACATGATAATCTAGATTATGAATTAGAATTAGGATGTAGTATTAGTGACAATGAAAAAATAGATATAGAATTCTCAGATATATATTTTGATTTAAGTTCTTAAAATTATACCTACAAGTGTACATGAGGGGGGATAAAATGTATAAATATATCAGTATATTAAGCATCTCAGTTTTTCTCATGAGTTTATACATAATGTATTCAAATTTAGTTGTAAATAAAAGTAAGAAAAATTTACTTTTACTAGTTACAACAATAATTATAGTAGTTAGTAAAAGTATTTATTTATTAAATAATAGTGTTAGTATTGATTTTTTATATAAATTTATAATTATATTGACTATAATACAACTTAATTTACAAAAAAAGAAAAATGAAAACTTTATTTTAATGATAATATATCCTACATATATATTATTAAATCTAGTATTTAAAGATAAGCTAATAATATTAGGACAACTAGTAGATACTATATGTTCTTTATACATATTTAATGAAGTATATACAATACATATAAAAGGAATTAATGAAAAAAAGATAAGTTTAGTCAATAAATTAGTAACAAAGAAAATAGCAAAAGCTTTATATAATAAAGAAAATATTTTAGAAAATATTTTAAATGAATCAAAAAGATGCATAATGATAATAAATAATGAAGGTTATATAGTAAGTAATGAAAATGATTTTACTAAGTTATGGGCTGAGTATAGAAATTCCAAGTATAAAATAAAATTAAATTCTTTTTTAGAAAATAGTATAAAGAATTCAGATGAGTTCTTACATAATATAAGAAAATCTAAAGAATTTGAAAAAGAAATAAAAGGAGAACTAGAAGGCAAAGATGGAAGATTTTTTAGTATTAATTATGCACCTTTTATAATTGGAAATGAAAATATAGGTGTTGTTTGTTCTGTAGTGGATATTACATATGAAAAGAAAAGTGAGCTAAAAATAAAAGAAAATGATACTAAATATAAAAAAGTAGTTGATAACATACCGTATTCAATACTTATAACAGATGAAAATAAAATATTATATAATAATAAAAAAGATAAAAATATAAGCACTGAGAATTATAATGTAAAAAAAATAATTTTAGATTCATCTATAAATGGAGAAGTTTATTATACTAATGATAATTATGAAAAAAGATGTGCTAATATTGATAGAATAAGTTTTATAGATGGAGAAAAAATAAAAAATGTAGTTGCTATAAGAGATATAAGTAAATATAAAAGATTACTGCAAGATTTAGAAGTTAGTAAACGTAAATATGAGTCTTTAGTAAATATAATTCCAGAAGGTATATATGTACTAGATTTAACTCAAAGAATAACAACATATTCAAATAAAGCAATACGAGATATGACAAATAGTATTGATATAGATGAAATTCAAATAGACTTAAATAACGACATTATTATAGAATCAGAAAAAGATAATGATACAGTAAAGTTTGAACAAAAGCTTATCAAAAACAAGTATGATGAAGACGTGTATTTAGAATGTGGCACTATGGTAATAAATGTAAATGAAAAGTTAAATATGATAGGAATAACAAGAGATATAACTAATCAAGTTAAAGCTGAAATAATAGAAAAAGAAATAGAAAAAAAGAAGAAAGAAAATAAAATAAAAAATGAATTCTTCATAAATATATCTCATGAATTAAAAACACCTTTAAATGTAATATCATCATCAAATCAATTATTAGAGGTGATGAATAAAGATTATATATTAAAAAATCCAGAAAGTGAAATATCTAAAACTGTAGGTACTGTAAAAAAACATTCCTATATGTTGATGGGAATCATTAATAATATTATAGACTTAGCTAAATTAGAGTCAGACTTTCATGAGTCTAAAAAGGAGTATTATAATATAGTAAGTGTTATAGAGGATATATGTTTAGAGTTTGATAAGTATATTAAAGTAAATAATATAAAAATATTATTTGATACAGATGAAGAAGAAAAAATAGCTGAAATTGATCCATTTGATATGGAAAAAATTATACTTACGCTACTAGCTATGATAATAAGGTATTTAGACTATAATAGCACAGTTTGTGTAGATTTAAATTCATTAAATGATAGAACTATATTATCTATAAATAGTAAAGGTAGATTTGACTATCATAGATATATTAATGATCAAGAAAGAAAAAGTTTAGATATCGGTATTGAAGTAGCTAAATCTATAGTAAAATTATATGACGGAGATATAAATATAAAGATAGATTTAAACAACGATATAGAAATAAAAATAGAATTTAAATTGAATGATGATTCTAAAGTTTATAAAAAAAGAATAAAAAATATGGGAGATGATTTTGTTTATGCTGAGTATTTAAGATTGTGTAATTTTTAGATATTTGAGAGTATAAAATAATAAATCAATGACAATAAATTTAGATAGGAGAATTTATGGACATAATTTCAACAACTAAAACAATATGTTTATTGGGACATCCGATAAAACATAGCTTTTCGCCTATAATACATAATTATCTATTTGATAAATATAATGAAAATAAAATATATACATGCTTTGATGTTGAGGAAAGTCAATTAGATAAATGTGTAAATGGAATAAAGGCACTTAAAATAGCAGGTTGTAATGTAACTATACCGCATAAAATAGAAGTAATAAAATACTTAGATGATATAGATTTAAATGCTAAGTTAATAGGTGCGGTAAATACTATTAAAAATGAAGGTGATACATTAAAAGGTTATAATACTGATGGAACTGGATTTGTAAAAACTATATTAGATAAAGGGTATAGTTTATCAGGTAAAAAGATAATGATATTAGGTGCTGGAGGTGCGTGTAGAAGTATTGTAGTGGAATTGTCTTATAATAATGTAGAATCAATAGAAATTAGAAATAGAAGTATAAATAGTTCAATAGAAATAAAAGATGTAATAAACAAAAATTTTAGTACAGAAATATTTTACTCTAAAGATAATATAACTGAAAATGATATAAATCATATAGATATACTAATAAATACAACTCCAATAGGTATGGAAAGTAATTTATGTCCAATAGACGAAACAATAGTACCGAAAAATGATTTGTTAGTTTGTGATATAGTTTATAAACCACACGAAACAGCTTTTATAAAATGGGCTAAAAAAAATGATTTAGATGTGGTGTATGGTATAGATATGCTTATAAATCAAGCGGTACAAGCATTTTATATATGGACAGGGGTTAAAGCTGATAATACAGATATAAAACATATAAAAAAGCTTTACGAAGAAAGTAGAAAGATTTAAATAAAACTCTTATTAATAAGGAGCAAAAATGAAATATAAACGAGATGGATTTATTTCTGTTGAATGCATAATTAGCTTAACTATAATAAGTGTAGCAGTATATATGGTATCAACGTCACTATATAGTAATTATAATATAGTTAATACTAATAAAGACCAGTTAGAAATGTTAAACTTAGCTAAATCTCATTTAGAATTTACTAAACATAAAATTAAAAAAGGTTCAAATAATATTATAGAAAATAATAAAGAAGTAAAACAAGTGAATAGATACGAAGTAAGTACAATAATAGAAGAAAATATATACAATCAATGTCATAAAGTAAATGTAGAAGTTAAAAGTAATAAAAATAATATAAATCTATATAGTTATGTATTTAAATAATAAAGGATATATATTAGTAACTACATTGATGATATTTTCTATTATAAGTATAGTGTGTATGATGTGTATAGGTTTGAATTACAGCAATAAAAGTATTTTTAATTTAGAATATAAAAATATAAAACTAAAAGAATTATCTTTTAGTGGTATAGAAGTTGCAAGCAGTAATATTTTAAAAGAAGTAAATTATGCAATAGAAAATAGTAGTAATGAAGAAGAATTTAAAGAATACTTCTTGCAAAAAAAAGTTATAACTAGAATTAGTGATTTATCAGGGGTTGATTTAGATAATGTTTATACTAGTATAGCAGGTAAAATATTATATGAAGAAAAAGGATATATATATTTTGATATAATAAGCAAATCCTTAGAAGATAATTACATGAAAAATACTAAAGCCAGTGTAAAAATATTAAATCCATACTCAAAAGAAGAATCATTAGTACAAGGAAAAGAAGACAACGATGAAGTTTTAAAGATAGTTGATGAATATGAAAATAATATATTGATAAATATAAACGAAAATATAGATGCAAGAGATTTAGTAACTATATATGATTATAAGGAGATATAATTTATGAAAAGAGAAGGAATGTGACATTAGTAGAGTTAGTTGTAACAATTAGTATAATACTATTAATATCAACATTGTACTTTCCAAAAGATAGTATTAAAAAATATGAAATAAACTCATTTACAAAACAATTATGTTCAGATATAAGATATGTA
>JAVXLU010000013.1:0-5632 GCA_036646635.1 Romboutsia sp. | reverse complement strand
AGAGCTAATATGCTTAGCGATTTAAAAACATATATATATTATATTGAGGATGATAAATCAATTAGTTATTTAGTGAGAGAAAATGGTAAAGATTTAAAACAAGTATTTTTACCGGAAAATACGAAACTACAATATGATAGCACTAGAATTAAATTTAAACCTGATGGACTACCAGACCCTAAGGGACAAACTATAAAGATATACAATGAAAAAATAAAAAAGGAAATAACAATAGTTCCTATTAGTGGGAGAGTACTTCTGAAAGAAGGAAAATATGAAACGTAGAAGAGGATATTTATTATTAGAGAGTGTAATATCACTTTCTATAATAATGATTTTAATATCACTATTATACTATTTACTATTTTTTTGTATAGATATAAAAACTAATACGGAAGATAAAATTGAATTACAACAACAAGCTAGTGAAATGAGTAGGTATATAGAAGAGATAATAGGTAACTCTAAAGGAATAATGTCTATAAACTATAAAGAAAAAAATAATGAATTTGTAGAAGTAACATCTATTAAATGTAAATATAGAGATGAAGGTATAAAAGATAACAATATAAAAAATAAAGAAATTAGTTTAAAAAAAGATAAAAATAAATTATTTATAAATACATTAAATAGTGTAGGTAATAGTGAAAGTGGTGGATATGAAATAGGAGATTATGTAGATAATATGTATGTATCTATTTATGAAAATGGAAATTTTATAAAGTTAAAACTTAAATTATCAAAAAATGAGCAAAGCTATGAAAATGAATTTGATGTATATATAAGGAATTTTAATGGAGAGAGTATATGAAAATAATATTAGTTGGATTTATGGGGGCAGGAAAAACATCTGTAGGAAAAAAACTATCTAAAAAGTTAAAATTAGAATTTATAGATATGGATGAAGAAATAGAAAAACAAAATAATTCTTCAGTAGAAGCTATATTTGAAAAATATGGAGAAAATTATTTTAGAGAGTTAGAAAGCATTCTATTAAAAGAATTATTACATAAAAAAGATATAATAATATCAACAGGTGGAGGCATAATAAAAAGAAATGAAAACTGTAAACTATTAAAAAATGAAAAAACAGTAATTTTTTTAGATGCAAATGAAAAAACTATAATAAAAAATATATCACATGATTTAAACAAAAGACCACTTTTAAAAGGTGAAGATAATTTATATGATAAAGTAAGTAGTCTTTTATCTGATAGATATGAAAAGTATAATACTATATCTAATATAAAAGTAAATGTTAATAATAAAAATACAGATGAAGTAGTTAGTCAACTACTTGTTTATACTAGATAATATATGATATTATTATATTATTAAAAGTTTGTAATTATAACATTGGGGGTAATTATGAAAATCATAGTTATAAATGGACCTAATTTAAATATGTTAGGTAAAAGAGAGCTAACTGTTTATGGAAGTAGCACTTTAAATGATTTAATAAAATATGTTAAAGATAAATTTAAAAATGATAACATAGAAATAGAATTTTTTCAAAGTAATCATGAAGGTTATATAATAGATAAGATTCATGAAGCTAATGAAAAATTTGATGGAGTAGTTATAAATCCAGGAGCTTTAACACATTACAGTTATGCAATTCATGATGCTATAAAATCAATAGTACCTAAAGTAGTAGAAGTACATATATCTAATATTCATCAAAGAGAAAAATTCAGACAAAAAAGTGTTACTGCTAGTGCTTGTATAGGACAAATATCAGGTTTTGGTTTTGAAAGTTATGTTTTAGGAATAAAATCATTACTTAAATAATTCATATAACTTGACAAGATTATAATAGTATATATAATTGAAAAAGGATACGATGATATAAAACATACATATAGGCAAATTAATAATTTTACAGAATAGTTTGTCTAAGATTAAAATTGAAGTTTTAATCATAATAGTAAATAAAGTAAATTTAATTATTAGTATCATCGAAAATAAAACTTTAGATGGAGGGACAAATATGGTATCAGCAAGTGATTTTAGAAAAGGTGTAACATTTGAAAAGGATGGACAACCATGTTTAATAGTTGATTTCCAACACGTTAAACCGGGAAAAGGTGCAGCGTTTGTTAGAACTAAATACAGAAACTTAAAAAATGGAGCAATAAGAGAGGAAGCTTTCAACCCAAGTGATAAGTTCCCTAAAGCTCATATAGATACAAGACAAATGCAATATTTATATAATGAAGGAGATTTATACTACTTCATGGATGAAGAAACGTATGATCAAATACCTTTAAACCATGCTCAAGTTGAAGATGCTATAAAATTCCTAAAGGAAAATGAAGTTGCAACTATAAGATTCTATCAAGGTAAAGCTTTTCAAGTTGAAGCTCCAAACTTTGCAGAATTAGAAGTTATTGAAACTGAACCAGGAATAAAAGGTGACACTGCAAGTAATGTAACAAAAGGTGCTACAGTTGAAACTGGTGCTGTTGTTCAAGTTCCTTTATTTATAAATCAAGGGGATAAAATAAAAATAGACACTAGAACTGGAGATTATTTATCAAGAGTTTAATAATTAATGTATATAAAAGCTTGTATATCTTAATAATAAGGATGTACGGGCTTTTAATTTATATATAATAAGAAAGAGAGGGCAATTTATGAAATACTTATATGAAGAAGTTGCATACTTAAAAGGGTTAGCAGAAGGATTAGAAATAAGTACTGAAACAAAAGAAGGTAAAATTATACATAAGATAGTAGATGCTTTAGAAAGTTTTGCTGATGCTATTGTAGAATTAGAAGAAGAACAAGCTGATCTTGTAGAATATGTAGAATCTATAGACGAAGATTTAGCAGATATGGAAGATGATATCTATGAAGATGGCGAAGACGATGAAGATGAAGAAGATGAACTTACTTTTATAGAAATGGAATGCCCAAATTGTTCTGATTTAGTAGAAATAGATGAAGAACTATTATATGATGATGAAGTAGATATTGTTTGTCCAAACTGTCAAGCTATAATACTATCATCAGATGATGATGAATGTATTTGTGGAGATGGTTGTGACGACTGCGAATAAAGAATAATATAAATATTAAGAAGTGTCTCAAAGTGATTTTTATAGTCACAAGAGGCACTTTTTTCTTATAAAACTATAATTATTACAAATTAAAGTTATAATTAGTTTATATTTTCTAGAATTGTATAAAAAATGATTAAATACATATTTTATTTTGCAATACTTCTAGAAAAATAGTACACTATAATCTAGAGAGAATTAACTCGGAGGTAGCAAAATGAAATTAAATAAAAAAAAATCAGATAAAATAGATGAATTTGAAAAAATTATAAATTATAAATTTGAAAAGAAAGAGTATATACTTGAAGCTCTTACTCATAGTTCTTATTCTAATGAAAATAAAAACTATGATTTTAATGAAAGACTAGAATTTTTAGGAGATTCTGTGTTAAGTATAGTTATAAGTGACTATTTATTTAACAATGAGACTGAATTACCAGAAGGTGAACTTACAAAATTAAGAGCTAATATAGTTTGTGAAGAATCATTAAGTGATGTTGCTAGTGAAATAAATCTTGGAGAATATATATTATTAGGAAAAGGTGAAGATGCTACTGGTGGTAGACAAAGGATATCAATATTAGCAGATGCATTTGAAGCAGTAATAGCAGCTATATATTTAGATGGCGGAATAGAAAATGCTAGAACATTCATTTTAAATTATATGGAAAATATAATATGTGATTCTAGAAAAGGTAGAATATTTAGAGATTATAAAACTCATCTTCAAGAAGTATTACAAGGTAAAGGTGAAAGTAATATATGGTATAAATTAGTAGATGAAAAGGGTCCAGATCATAATAAGAGATTTATTATGCAAGTAGGTACAAATGAAAATGTACTTGGAACAGGAGAAGGAAAAAGTAAAAAAGAAGCAGAACAATTAGCTGCAAAAGTAGCATTAAAGAATAATATATAAATATTTAAGTCAAAATTTTATAAAATATAGAAAAAGAGGATGATGAGACATGAAAAAAAGAATAATACCTATATTTGTACCTCATAGAGGATGTCCTCATGATTGTATATTTTGTAATCAAAAAAAGATAACAGGTGTAAGTACAGATATTACAAGTAAGGATGTAGCTGATATTGTAGATGAATATTTAACAACAATAGATAAAGATGCTAGTGTAGAAATAGCATTCTTTGGAGGTAGTTTTACGGCGATAGATGAAGAGATACAAAAGAGTTTATTATCAGTAGCTAAACAATATGTAGATAAAGGTGTAGTACAAGATATAAGAATGTCTACAAGACCAGATTGTATTAGCCAAGATATACTAACTATGCTTAAAGAATATAATACAACTATAATAGAATTAGGTGTACAGTCTTTAGATGAAGATGTATTAAGAGATAGTATAAGGGGACATCATGCATGTGAAGTATTTGAAAGTGCTAAATTAATAAAGGATAATAATATAAAACTAGGATTGCAAATGATGGTAGGACTTCCATCAGATACAGAAGAAAAATGTATAAATACAGCTAAAGAGTTTATAAAATTGAATCCAGATTGTGTTAGAATATATCCTACATTAGTAGTAAAGGAAACAGGACTTGAAAATTTACTATCTAAAAAACAATATAACCCATTTTCATTACAAGATACTATAAAAATAGTTAAAAAGTTGTTAGCAATGTATTATGTAAATGATGTAAATGTAATAAGAGTGGGACTACAAGCAACTGATGATATTCAATTAGGAAAAGCTATTGTTGATGGTCCATATCATCCTGCTTTTAGAGAATTAGTAGAAGGTGAAATGATAAAAGACTATTTAAAGTTTGTTATTTCAGAAAATAAAATAATAAGTAGTATTATAATAAATACTAATAAAAAAAATGTATCTAAAATAATAGGTAATAAAAAATGTAATAGTATTTATATGAAAAATGAACTAGGTATTAATTTGAAAACTCAAGAAACTGATATTGATATAGATAAATTAGAAATTGTGCTAGATAATCAAAATGTAATAAAAATTAAGATGAAAGATATTTATAAAAGCTTATATAATATTTACAACCTTTAGTTTTAGCATTGAAGGGAGAGAAACAATTGTACTTAAAACGATTAGAGTTAAAAGGATTTAAATCATTTCCTATAAAAACAGATATACTATTTAAAGAAGGTATAACTTCAATAGTAGGTCCAAATGGTAGCGGGAAAAGTAATATATCAGATGCAGTAAGATGGGTACTAGGAGAACAAAGTATAAAGAGTCTTAGAGGGGATAAGCTAGAAGATGTAATATTTGCAGGAACTGATACTAAAAAGCCTATGAATTATTGTGAGGTTGCACTTACTATTGATAATTCTGATAATAAACTAGAGTTAGATTTTACAGAAGTTACTATAAAAAGAAGAGCTTACAGAAATGGAGAAAGTGAGTTCTTTTTAAATAACAAAAGTTGTAGATTAAAAGATATAAAAGAAATACTTTTAGATACAGGCATAGGTAAAGATGGATACTCTATAATAGAACAAGGTAAAGTAGACGAAATACTGAGTAATAATCCTGTAAATAGAAGAAAAGTATTTGATGAAGCTTGTGGAATATCTA
>JAVXLU010000012.1:0-30315 GCA_036646635.1 Romboutsia sp. | reverse complement strand
AATGATATTAAGCAAGACTCCAGAAAATAGACAAACTACATTCTTCTCAGCTACTATGCCAAAGGGAATATTAGATCTTACTAAAAAATATCAAAAAGATCCAGAACAAATAAGAATAGTAAGAAAAGAAATAACTGTACCAAACATATCTCAATATTATATAGAAACTAGAAATTCTAATAAATTAGAAGTTTTATGTAGATTAGTAGATGTATACAATCCAAAGTTATCTGTTGTATTCTGTAATACAAAAAGAGGTGCAGACGAACTAGTTAGTGATTTACAAGCTAGAGGATACTTCGCAGATGCTTTACATGGAGATTTAAAGCAAACTCAAAGAGATATAGTAATGGGGAAATTTAGAAGTGGAACTATAGATATATTAGTTGCTACAGATGTTGCAGCAAGAGGTATAGATGTAGACGATGTAGAAGCAGTATTTAACTATGATTTACCACAAGATGAAGAGTACTATGTACACAGAATCGGTAGAACTGGTAGAGCTGGTAGAAATGGTATATCTTTCACTTTCGTATTTGGTAAAGACATAAGAAAAATGAGAGATATAGAAAGATACACTAAGAGTAAATTAGTTAAGCATGAAATACCTTCAATAGCAGATGTTGAAGAAAAGAAAGTTAATGCATTCTTTAATCAAGTTAAAGAAGTTATAGAAACTGGTCACTTAACTAAACAATTACAATGGATAGAAAGTTTCTGTGCTGATTCAGAAGCAGATTATAGTACAGTAGATGTAGCTGCTGCACTTTTAAAATTAGCTTTAGGTGAAGAAAAGCAAGAAATAGTTGAAGAAAAACCAAGAGAGCGTAGAGAACGTACTGGTGAACGTAGAGAACGTACTGGTGAACGTAGAGAGCGTAGAGGAAGTACTGGAGCTCAAGATGGAATGGTTAGATTATTTATAAATGTAGGTAGAAATCAAAGGGTTCAAGCTAAAGACATAGTTGGTTCTATAGCTGGAGAAGCTGGAATACCAGGTAAATTAGTTGGATCAATAGACATATATGATAAATATACTTTCGTTGAAGTTCCTAAGGAAAATGCAATGAAAGTATTAGAAAAAATGAAAGATATAAAAATAAAAGGGAACAAAATAAATATAGAACAAGCAAATGTAAGAAAAAAATAGTTATTAATTAATGGAAGATATGATTTATAATCATATCTTCTTTTTGTATATGAGGTATAAAGCATACATCAATAGAAAGATGGTTATAAAGTAGATACAGGCAATAATCAAGTTTAATATTAAAGAATAAAATATTACTATAAAACAAAAACAAATATAATAGTAAAAATTAAATCTGTATTTAAAATTTAATAGACATAATAAAACAAAAGTAGTTATATTTCGTTGAAGGATAATAGATTTAATTATAGAACTTATTAGAAGTTAATACTTTTGTAAAAAGGTAAGGGGGGCATGCTAATGATAAAATATTCTTTAGACCAAAAAAATCTAAGTATAGAATTTATGGCTACAGAACTAGATCACCATATAGCCAATGAAGTTAGAGATGAAATTGATGAAATACTAATTTCTAAATCCATTAAGAATATAATATTTAATTTTAAGAATATTAATTTTATGGATTCTTCTGGGATAGGTGTAATCATAGGTAGATATAAGAAAATTTCCAGTGAAGGTGGAAAAGTAACAGTAGTAAACGCGAATGATAGAATTAAAAAAATATTTGATTTATCTGGAATGAATAAGATAATAGGCGTTTATGATACATATGAAGAAGTAGTAAGTTCTTTGTAAGGGGGAATATATTATGAGTAATATTATGGAAGTAAAGTTTTCTGCCAAATCTGAAAATGAAAGTTTAGCAAGAGTTATAGTTGCATCTTTTGCGGCTAAGTTAGATCCCACATTAGATGAATTGGCAGATATAAAAACAGCAGTATCAGAAGCTGTTACTAATTCTATTATACATGGATATGATGAAGATGAATCTAAATTTGTATATTTAAGATGTGAAATACAGGATAATACAATTAAAGTTGTAGTAGAAGATAGAGGAAATGGTATGGAAGATATTCAAATGGCTATGCAACCACTTTACACATCAAAACCAGAACTTGAAAGATCAGGTATGGGATTTACTGTTATGGAAAGTTTTATGGATGGTGTAGAGGTAAGTTCAATAAAAAATGATGGAACAAAAATTGTAATGACAAAAAAAATAAACTTACCTAAATAAAGTCCAAAGAGAATAGAGGTTTTATTATGGGGATAACTGCAAGTAAAGAAAAAAGAGTATTGCTTAGCCATGAAAAGACACTAGAATTAATAGATAAAGTTCAACAAGGGGATGAAGAGGCTAAAGAAGTTCTAATAGAAAATAATTTAGGGCTTGTTAGAAGTGTTGTTACGAAGTTTTTAAATATAGGATATGACAGAGATGATTTATTTCAGCTAGGGTCAATAGGTTTGATAAAAGCGATATATAAATTTGATCCAAAATTTAATGTTAAATTTTCGACTTATGCAGTTCCGATGATTTTAGGTGAAATAAAAAGATATTTAAGAGATGATGGAATGGTAAAAGTATCTAGATCACTTAAACAAATAGCAATAAAAGCTAAAACTCAAAGTGAAATATTAACTAAAAAATTAGGTAGAGAGCCTAGCATAGAAGAAATAGCTAAAGAATTAGATATTGAGAAAGAAGATTTAGTACTAGCTATGGAGTCAAATTCTTCGGTAGAATACTTGCATGGTGTTATACATGAAGAAGAAGGATCACCAATATGTCTAATTGATAAAATTAGTCAAAAAGGTGAAAATGAAGAAGAAAAAGTTGTAGATAATTTATTAATAAAAGAAATACTTGGAAAATTAGAAAAAAGAGAACGACAAATAATAATGCTTAGATACTTCGAGGATAGGACACAAAGTGAAATCGGAGAGCTTTTAAAAATATCTCAGGTACAGGTATCTAGGATAGAAAAGAAAGTATTATCTAAATTAAAATCATATATAAGTTAAATTATAAAATAAACCTTTAATAAAGTGTAAGATAAATTTACATAAATTAGAGGTTTATTTTTTTATATAAAACAAATAATAACAAAGAAGGAGGGATTATATATGGAAGATATTTACTTAATACCCAAAAGAATAGAACCATTTAAAATAGATAAGAACAAAATTTATTTACATGATATTTATGATATTTATCCTGAAAATCAAAAAGATTATTTAAATAAAATTTGTATTAAAACCTATGAAAATCATTATTCTGAATATGATGTTATACATTTAGGTGAAGTAATTCAAGTAGTAAAAGATAAGTTTCCTCAAGTCCATATAAGCTTTTTGAAAACAGATGATATTGTAATCTTTTTTAATAAAAATAAAAAAGATAATACAAAATATATAAGAGTTTTTATTGTATCACTAGTGGTTCTTATGGGATCTATAATGGGAATAATGAATTTTCACGCAGATGTTAATATGGAATATTCTCAATTTAAAATGGTTGATGCAATAACTAAAAATGGAGAAAAATATTTAGCGTATTTTCAAATACCGTATTCTATAGGAATAGGATTTGGAGTAGCATTATTTTTTAATAAATTTATTCCTACATATTCAAAACTTGAGCCGAGTCCATTGGATTTAAAGATGATTTCATTAAATAAAGATATAGAAAATGAACTTAGAAAAAGGTAATCAGTATATAGTTTGAGACTATTTTTAATTATATATGGTTTATCTTGTGGAATGATGGTTGGAGCAGGAGTAGTAGGAGTACTTATATTAATTGGAATTATACCTAGAATGGCACAAATTAGTAAAACAAAAGAATATATGAGCTGGTATGAAGGAATACTAGTAATAGGTACTTTATTAGGAAGTCTAATATCTATTCAAAATATATATATAAAAATAGGATGGATAGGAGTAATAATATTTGGATTAGCATATGGAATTTTTATAGGATTTCTATCTTCTGGACTTACAGAAGTATTAGATTATATTCCAACAGTGTGCAGAAGATTAAGAGTACCTACAATGTATTTTAAATATGTAATCATATGTCTATTAATTGGAAAAGTAATAGGTTCATTCATAGGATGGACAATAATACGAGGAGGTTAGAACATTGAATAAAAATTACAAAAAATATGTAGACGAAATAAGCCCTAAGCCTAAATATTTAAAAAATTATATTTGGGCATTTGTAGTAGGTGGAATTATTTGTATGATAGGTCAAGGAATTAATGATTTATATATGAAATTTGTACAATTAGATAAATTAACAGCAGCAAGTGCAACTTCAATAACATTAATTTTTATAGGAGCATTACTTACAGGACTTGGAGTATATGACCTTATAGGGAAAAGAGCTGGAGCAGGTTCTATAATACCAATAACTGGATTTGCAAATTCAATAGTGTCTCCAGCTATGGAATATAAAAGAGAAGGTTACGTAATGGGTGTTGGAGCAAATCTATTTAAAATAGCAGGTCCAGTATTAGTATATGGAATAGGATCATCTATATTATGTGGTTTTATTTACTATATCTTAAATATTGTAAAATAAGGAGATGAAAATGTGAAGAGTAAAAGAATAGGACAAAGAACTGTTAAAATGCAAAATAAACCAACTATAATATCAGCTGCATCTGTAGTAGGTCCTAAAGAAGGTGAAGGACCTCTTAAAGATTATTTTGATTTAATACTAACAGATGATTTGTATGGAGAGAAATCATGGGAATTAGCTGAAAGTAAAATGGTAGAAACAGCTATGAAAAAAGCAGTAAAAAAGGCAGATAAAAATTTAAAAGATATTAATTATATGTTTGGCGGAGATTTAATAAATCAATTATTACCAGCTTCATTTGCAGCAAGAGAATTGGCTATACCATTTTTTGGAATATATGGAGCTTGTTCAACTATGGCAGAGGGAATATGTCTAAGTTCAATGATTGTAGATGGAGGATTTGCAGATTTAAGTTTATCAGGAACATCTAGTCATTACTGTACAGCAGAAAGACAATTTAGATTCCCTTTAGAACTAGGAAATCAAAAGCCGATGACAGCTCAATGGACAGTAACTGGAGCAGGAAGCGTACTTATTGCACCAAATGGGAATGGACCTAAGATAAAATATATAACAGTTGGAAAAGTAATAGATGAGGGTATTGATGATGGAAACAACATGGGAGCAGCAATGGCTCCAGCTGCTATAGATACAATATACTCTTATTTTAAGGATACCAATGATGACCCAAATAGTTTTGATATTATAGCAACAGGCGATTTAGGTAAATTAGGGAAACAGATAACAGAGGATTTATTAAAAGTAAAAGGTATAGATATATCGAAAGTATATACAGATTGTGGAATCGAAATGTTTAATTTAGAGGAACAAGATGTACATTGTGGTGGTAGTGGATGTGGATGTTCAGCAACGGTTTTTGCAGGCTATATTTATGATAAATTAGTAAAAAAAGAATTTAATAAAGTTATGTTAGTATCAACAGGAGCATTACTTTCACCAACAAGCACATTACAAAAACAAACAATACCATGTGTAGCACATGCAGTGGTAATAGTGAATGAGGAGTGATTAATATGCTAATAGATTATTTAAAAGTGTTTTTAGTAGGAGGAGTAATCTGTTTAATAGCACAAATTATGATGGATTATTTTAAAATGCAAACGCCATATGTAATGGTAACTTATGTAACCAGTGGTGTTGTATTAACTTTTTTAGGTATATATGAGCCTATAGTTAATTTTGGCGGTTCTGGAGCGACTGTGCCTATAATTGGATTTGGTTATTCTCTAGCAAAAGGTGTAATTAAAGCTATAGAAACTGACGGACTATTGGGCGTATTTACAGGAGGTACAATAGCAACAGCAGGAGGTATTGCAGGAGCTATATTCTTTGGTTATGTAATGGCAGTTGTATTTACACCAAAGGCAAAACCTTAAAATCAAATTAAGTAATAAAAAAGCTAATTATCAATTTTGATAACTAGCTTTTTTTATATACATAAGTAAAGTGAATTTTATTATTGAGCTGGTTCTTGTGGAGGTGGAGTAGCACCGCCATTATCAGTAGGAGGAGGAGTTGGAGTAGGAGGAGGAGTAGCACCACCGTCATTGTTAGGAGGAGTTACAGTTCCACCATTATCAGGAGGGATTGTAGTTTCACCATTATCAGGAGGGGTATTATCACCACCGCCAATTTCTGGAGTTACTGGAGCCTCTTCATCTTCCTTTTTGTCTGGTTTTTGTTGAACCGATTGTTGGGTATATCTCGAAGGAGAAGTACCATTTATAAAAGCAGCACTAGATCCAAATGGGGATCTACCACCATCTATTAAATTAATTTTTGTAAAGTATATATTGTCTGGTTGTTTAAATTTAACATCTTGTTCTAGATTTTCGTGAACTTGACGCATAATTTTTGCCCATAATTTTGTAGCACTTTCACTTCCGCCTTGGACACCTCTACGTCTTATAGTTTCCTTTGTATCAGGATTCTTTCTACCTGCATCATCACCTATATAAGTTGCTGCAACATAGTATGGAGTGTATCCAGCAAACCAAGCATCCAATGCTTCATTTGTCGTACCCGTTTTACCAGCTACAGGTATTTTACCAATACGAGCAGATTTACCAATACCTTCAGTTATAACTGATTGCAACATATCTGTAACAACATAAGCTGTTTCAGGAGAGACAACTTTAACTTCTTCAGGTGAATTTTTAGCTATTATTTGACCATCATAACTTTCTATAGTAGTAAATATTATAGGTTCTACATAAACACCACCATTAGCTAATGTACCATAAGCTGCAGCAATTTCAAGTGGAGATATACCTTTTGTCATACCACCAAGAGTTAGTGAAGGGAATCTTCTATCACTCTTATCTGCATCAGCAGTTTTACTATCTATTACTGAAGATATACCAAAGTTCTTTAAATAATCAATCATTATATCGACACATTCTTCATATGTAGAGCCAAGAGTTTCAGCTGTCTTTATGGCTATTGTATTTGAAGAGTAAGCCAATGCTTTACGTAAACTCATAGATCCTTTACCAGCAGTTGTAGTATTAGGATTCCATCCCTTATGATTAAATTTATAACCACCTTTTGCATCGCTAAAAGCAGTTGACTGAGTCATCTCTAATGTATCTATTGCTGGTGTATAAACCGATAAAGGTTTTATAGTTGAACCAGGTTGTTGAGGATACGTTGCTCTATTTAATGTTTTTCTTCCTGTTATATGTCTACCACCAACTAATGCTTTAATATGACCATTTCTATAATCAAGTATGACCATAGATGATTGGGGTTGGGGTATACCATCTCCAGGTATATGACCTGGGAAGTTTCTATTATCATCGTATTCAGTTTCTAAAGTATCTTGTATCTTTGGATCGATGGTAGTAGTTATTATTAATCCACCATTGTAGAACATATTTTGAGCTTCATCTTTAGTACTACCTCTTTCCATTAAAGCATCAATTACATTAGATTCAATAAGGTCTTCTACAGATGATGCAACTTTATCAGCTGATTTAGGTAATTTTATATTTATTGGAGCAGAAACAGCTTTATCATGTTCTGCTTGAGTTATAAATCCAACTTCTAACATTTTTTTTAAAACAACTTCTTGTCTCTTTTTAGACTCTGGATTGTGTATAGCTTTTCTAACAACAACAGTACCATTTTGAAGTTGTTTGTAAGTATCTGGGCTAGATATAAGTCCCCAAGAATTTAATTTCTCAACCATATCTAGTTCTACTGCAGTAGGATCATCAAGAATATCATCAGGAGTATTTATAAAGAATAATAATTTATTTTCAAGATTTTCTTTATCTTCACTACCATCTAATTTTGCAGTTGTATAAGCTGAATATCTTGATGGATTTTTAGTAGAACCAGCAAGTAGTGCAGCCTCTTCAAGTGTAAGCTTTGAAGCTGGTTTATCAAAATAACCTCGAGCTCCAGCTTCTACACCAGCAAGCCCCTTACCTACGAAGAAGTTATTTAAATAAGATTCAAGTATTTCATTTTTATTTAAAGTTTTACTCATTTCATAGGCATAGTAAATATCTTTAATTTTACGAGGTAGACTTTGTTCTTTAGATGTTAGCAACATCTTAGATACCTGCATTGGTATTGTACTACCACCTTGTCTTGTACCTGTTAATGTTTTTACTGCAGATCTTAATAGACCTTTAATATCAACACCATTATGTTCGTAATAACGTTCATCCTCTATTGCAATAACCGCATCTTTTATATTTTGCGGCATTGAATCAAATGGGATAGGTTCTTTTTTATTAATGCTAGGTGCATTTGATAAAAGTGTACCATTAGAATAATTTATTTTTGTAGTTTGATAAGTCTTTTCATCTAATAATGCTTTAGTAACTGGCTGAACATTTTTTAAAGATGAAAATACTAGGCCAGTAGCAGCTGCAGATCCAATCACCAATAATACTAAAATTACTATTCCAGCAACCCTAAAAAACTTAAATTTATCTTTCTTTTTACTAGATTTTGACTTAGTATTAGGACTAGAAGAAGATGGATTAGCACTAGATGAGTTAGTCTTCTTATTAGAAGAACTAACCTGTTTTCTTCTTATTTTATTTTTATTTTCATTGTTATCATTACTCATTAAGTTTAACCTCCTTACTTAATGTAATATTATACCACATATATAAATAAATTTCTAACGAATAGATAAAAATGAACAGACTGTAATACTTTAAAAATAACATTTAAATTAAATAGGTTTATTTAGATATTATGTAAAAAATAATACTTTAATACTAATTTATCTAGACTATTTAAATATAATATAATATTAATTATTTTTCACTAAAATATCAAAAATATGTGAATACTTATAAGAACCTACATAAAATAGTAGAGGGTGTTATTTTTGAAAAGAAAACTTATAGAAAATAAAAGTGAAGATTTAAAAAAAATAACCTTTATATTTTCGACAATACTGATATTATCAATATTTATAGGTAGTTTTATATATGTAGATACAAGTTTAAGACCTACTATAACTGTACTTGCAGAAACAAAGGCATTAGAACTTGCTAATAGATCAATAAATAAGGCAGTGGGAGAAATAGTAAAGGATCAAATAGACTACTCAGATTTAATAAATACTAAATTAGATTCTGAAGGTAAAATAACTATGATGCAATCTAATACTATTATGATGAATAAAATTGCATCAGATGTAGCATTACAAATTCAAGATGAATTAAAACAAGTAAAAACAACTACTTCATACATACCAATCGGAACAGCATTAAAAAGTCCAATACTTGCTAAATATGGTCCTCAATTAAAAGTATCTATAGAACCAATTGGAACTGTTTCAGTAGATTTTAGAACAGATTTTGAATCATCTGGTATTAATCAAACAAGACATAGAATATATTTAGAGGCAAAAACACAAGTAAAAGTAGTAATACCTCTTACAACATCTACTAAAGAAGTAAAATCACAAATACCTATATGTGAAACTATAATAGTAGGAGACGTACCATATAGTTATGTAAATATACCTAAAGAAGGAATAACTAATGTATTACCAGATATAGATATGAATGATATAAAAAAATAAAAATAAAGTAGTAAATTATATTTATAATTTACTACTTTATTTTTTAAAAAACTATTTTTCTTCAATCATCCATTTTATAAAGATACCATATCCAAATGAAGGATCATTTTCAACTGCATGAGATACAGCTCCAATAATTCTATTGCCTTGAACAATTGGAGTACCACTCATTCCTTGAACTACACCGCCAGTTCTAAGTAAAAGATTTTTATCTGTTATTTTAAATTTTATAGTTTTAGATTGTGCAGATCGTTGGTTTTCTATATTAATAATTTCTATATCATATTTTTCATATTTTGAAGAATCTGATTGTAAAATTAATTGAGCTTTACCTAATTTTACATCTTTTAAATCAGCAACTTTATATTTTTTTAAATTTGATATATCAAAATCTATAATTTTACCTTTTATCCCGAAATTAGTGTTTTGAGTAAATTCACCAATAGTAGAATTTCTTGTAGCATTTATACATCCTACATTACCTTTTGATGATTTTTGGATATTTAAATTAGTTGTAGAAGAAATAGCTCCATTTTTAATAGGAATCTTTCTCGAACTACCAATGCTTATAGGATGTCCAACAGCTGCAAATTCCTCTGTTTCTGGGTTTATATAAGTCAATGTAGCAAAGCCAGATAATAAATTATTAAAATTGATTTTTTCTAAATGGTCTTTATTTGTACTTATAGTTATTTTATTATCTCCTCTAGAAATTAATACAGAAACATTTTTATTAGAATCAAGTGAACATAATACTTTAGAAAAATCACTATAATTATTAATAGGAATATCATTTAAACTAAGTATTGCATCTCCTAAAATAAAAGGTGAATTTTCAACATAATTTCTTACTATTATATTTTTTAACTCAGCATCAATTTGTAGCACATTTCCAATGGGTACTAAATATTCAGGATTATGTTTACTATTGGTTTGTGCATAAATTAAATTATTTGAGCAAAAATATAGTAAAAATAAAAATGATGAAATTAAAATAAACTTTAAGTTTAATAATTTTTTAGATTGTGAATTTAAATTATTTGAAGACATAAAACACCTACTTTCTGCCAATGCTATAATGTTGTTGTGCGGTGATTTAATATTAGGTTACTCAACATTAAAATTTTAATTCTTGGAAATGAGAAGCAATAAAACCGTAGATTACAAAAATAATAATAAATAGACAAGTAAGTAAAAAGTAGCAATAAAATAACAACTTAATAAATTTAAATTCAATAAAAAATTCGTACATAAACATATTTTATTTAAATTTTAAAAATAAATATAAGATATATAAATATTTATGGAAAGTTTGTAATATAAAACATATAAATTAAAATATAAAAGACACTTACATATATTCACTTAAGTGTCTTTACATTTTTTTATTTTCTTTTTAACAATTCTTTTTTTTATAATTGTTCTTTTTCTAAAAGTTGATTTATTAGAAATATCATTATTATTAGATTTTCTTGAAATATTAGGAGCGACAAAAGTAAAGTCATCACTATTACCTGATGAACAAGATTGAACTGATGATACCAAAGCTAACTCATCAGATAATACAGCTAAAAAACTTGCTAATACATTTAAGTCATTTGAACTTAATTCTTCGCCTAAAGCAATAGATATTGTTGAAGCTAATATAATATAATCAACATAACCAAAATTACATAGAAATGATTTAGGAGAAGTTTGATTGATATTAGCAGAATTATTATTAGTACTTCTTTTCATAAATCCTCCTATTAAAAAATAATATATTAAATATATATGACAATATAAAAAAATAAAAACTATACTATAAAAAAAAGAAATAAAATTTGATAAATTAAATAAATAAAGTATCCATTGGAAATAATATCGTATAGATGATTATGAATAAAAAATAAACTATCTATATGAAAGGGGAAGTAAAATGAAAAAATATCGAGTTTTAGTTACAGTTATAATAGCTATGGGAATTATCCTTATAGGACAATCAAATCCTATTAATAATTTTTATAAAAGTACAAGCCTAATTAGTAAGGGTATTAATCAAGGTGAAGATATTAAAAAAGATAATAAAAATAATATAAAAAATGATATAAAAGAAGAGAAAAAATATTTAGTATGTATAGATCCAGGTCATCAATCAAAAGGTGATTCTAATTTAGAATCTGTAGCACCTGGTTCTGGCAATAAAAAAGCAAGAGTATCATCTGGAGCGACAGGTGTAGCAACAAAAAAACCTGAGTATGTATTAAATTTAGAAGCATCTACAGTTTTAAAGCATATACTAGAAGGTAAGGGATATGAAGTAATTATGACAAGAGAAACTCATGATGTAAATATAAGTAATGCAGAAAGAGCAACGTTAGCTAATGAGAAAAAGGCAGATATGGTTGTAAGAATACATGCAGACAGTTTAGATAATTCATCTAAAACAGGAGCATCAATTTTAATTCCATCTAAAAGTAGTAAATACACAACTTCAATATATGAAAAAAGTAATAAATGTGCAGAATTAATAAAGACGAGTATGAAAAATAATAATATAGAATTAAATGGTATATTTGAGAGAGATGATTTAACTGGTTTTAATTGGTCTCAAGTTCCAGTAGTTTTAGTAGAAATGGGATTTTTAAGCAATTATAATGAAGACCAAATGATGTCTAATCCAGAATATCAAAGAAAGTTAATGCAAACTGTTGCAGACGGAGTTGAAGAATATTTTAAGACTAAATAGGTGAGGACAATGAAGAAAAAAATAGAAAAGGCTTATGCAATGGCTTTATCAAATACATTTAAAGTAGTGAATCCAATTAAAAAGACTGTTATAAAAACAAACTGTGAAGTTCATTTATATATTCAACAAAATGCTGTAGATATATTAAATAATGAAGGCTGTGATAAAGAATATAGATTTTTCAAACAGTATTTACCTCAAGTAAACCAAGGTCTTGTTTGGGCAGACCAAGATTTTAAGTCATATCATCATTTTTACAATCCAACAGAAAAAAGAGGTAAATTTGGATATGAAGAAAATGCAATGACAGTATGTAAATCATATTATAATAAAGCCTTAAAATATTTTGCGTATGGTAATTATCAACGATGTATGTTTTATTTTGGGGCAGCATGCCATATAATCCAAGATTTAACGATACCTCAGCATGCAAAAGGAAGATTATTAGATAATCATAGACAATTTGAAGTCTATGTTAAATCTAATTATAAAAGAATAAAAAGATTTAAAGCTTTAGATTCACCTTTAATTTTAAATAGTATAGAAGAATATGCAAACTATAATTCTACTAATGCACTTTACATAGATCATATGTATAGGGAAATAGAAGACTTAGGAACTAGATTTTACTTAACAGCATCAAATAGTCTTATTTTATCCCAAAAAAGTAGCGCAGGATGTATGTTAATGTTTTATAAAGATTTATTTTTAACCTAAAAATACTATAATTTAAATATTAAAATTGAGCTATCAAAGTATAGAAATAAATTATATTTTGAAGCTCGATTTTATTTTTTTGAAAAATATAATTTTAATATTTAAATAAAAGTATTCAAATAAAGTTATAAGAGTAGCTTACGATACTTGATTTAAGTTAAAAAAGAATATATTATAGTATAGAATGTAGACGATAAAATTAGTAAAGAGGTGTTAAAATGCTAGTAGTAGAAAATGTAAGTCATGGTTTCGGAGCAAGAACGATACTAGAAAATGTTTCATTTAGACTTAGAAAAGGTGAACATATAGCATTAGTCGGTGCAAATGGAGAAGGAAAATCAAGTTTCTTAAATATAATAACAAAAAAACTTATGCCTGATGCGGGTAATATAAACTGGTCATCAAGAGCAACTGTTGGATACTTAGATCAACATACAGTACTTAGCAAAGGAAATACCATAAGAGATATATTAAGAGAAGCATTTAAATCAATGTTTGATTTAGAACAAGAAATGATACTTATGTATGATCAAATGGGAGATGCAGATGAAGATAAAATGAACAAGCTTTTAGAAGAAACTGCAGAAATACAAACAATACTTGAAAATAGTGGTTTCTATACTATAGATGCAAAAATTCAAGAAATAGCCAATGGACTAGGTCTTGGAGAGATAGGATTAGATAGAGATGTAACTGATTTAAGTGGAGGACAAAGAACTAAAGTCCTTCTTACAAAATTATTACTTGAAAATCCTACAATACTTATATTAGACGAGCCTACAAACTATTTAGATGAAGACCATATAAACTGGTTAACAAGATATCTTCAAGAATATGAAAATAGTTTTATATTAGTATCTCACGATATAGACTTTATAAATAATACATGTAATGTAATTTATCATATGGAAAATGGGGAACTAAATAGATATAAAGGTAATTATGATGAATTTATGAGACTTAATGAAATAAAAAAACGTCAAGAAGAAAATGCTTATGATAAACAAATTGAAGAAAGAAAAAGACTTGAAGATTTTGTAGCTAGAAATAAAGCTAGAGTTGCGACTCGTGGTATGGCTAACAGTAGACAGAAGATATTAGATAAGATGGAAGTTCTAGAAAGACCAAAGGAAAAAATAAAACCTACTTTTGGGTTTAAGGAATCTAGAGCTGCAAGTAAGATAATATTTGAAACTAATGACTTAGTATTAGGATATGACGAAGCTTTAACTAAGCCTCTTAATTTTCAGTTAGAGAGAAATAAAAAAATAGCTTTAAAAGGTATGAATGGTGTTGGTAAGTCTACACTATTAAAAACATTACTTGGAATGGTTAAACCTTTTGAGGGTAAAGTTTTATTAGGTGATTATTTAGAACTTGGATATTTCGAACAAGAAAGTTCAAGGGAAAATTATAATACTCCTATAGAAGAAATATGGACAGAATTTCCAGGTCTTTCAAATTTTGAAGTAAGACAACATCTTGCTAAATGTGGTCTTACTAATGAGCATATAACTAGTCAAATGAGAGTTTTAAGTGGTGGAGAAGCTGCTAAGGTTAGACTATGTAAGGTAATGCTTAAAAATATAAACTTTTTAGTTCTAGATGAGCCGACAAACCATTTAGATGTAGAAGCTAAGGATGAACTTAAAAAAGCAATAAAAGAATTTAAAGGAACTGTTCTATTAGTATGTCATGAACCAGAATTTTATATGGATATAGTTGATGATGTATGGAATATAGAGGATTTTACTACTAAAATAGTATAATTAATATGCAAGACTTAGGGGTAGTGAATATATGAAAAAAAAATTAAATATAATATTTTCTATATGCTTTAGTATATTAATAATAACTGGAATAATACAGTTTAGTGTAGGATTTAAGCAACTTTATTACTTTGATATTGAATATCTAGATATACCAAAACTATCTGGATATTCAAGAGAAGAGATAAAATTAAATTATGATTACTTAATAGATTATAATTTAGGAAAAGAAAAAAAAGAGTTTGAAATGCCGACTATAAAATCTTCTAAAGAGGGAAAAATTCACTTTGAAGAAGTACGAGATATATTTCAAAATATAGAAAAAATATTTAAAATATGTTTTATTATTTCGATAGTTGGAATAGTTATAAATATAAAAAATAAGAATATAGATTTTTTAAATATAACTTCAAAAGCATTGATTAGTATACCAGCACTTTTATCATTGCCTATAATAATTAATTTTGAAAAAAGCTTTGTTATTTTTCATGAGTTAATGTTTAGTAATGATTACTGGATATTTGATCCTAGATTAGACCCAGTTATAGAGATATTACCGGAAGAATTTTTCTTTCATGCAGGAGTTATGATTATAGTATTGATTTTTATATCTAGTATAGTGGCTTATAGCATATATAGAATATTAAAAATAAAAAGAGAGCAGTAACTTGCTCTCTTTATTTATATTATTAATCTTTATCATTTTGCTTAGATGATACTTTAACTATATCTTGGAATTTACTCATAATATACCCATAATTATTTTTGTTATGAGGCAATAAGCATTGGGAGCAATCTTTTATATCGCTTTTAGTATATTTAAAGTTTCCACCACAGTTCTTACCTAAGGCGTATAGTGGACAGTAGCAAAATAAGCAGTTAAATTCATCAGGCTTATTAGTTTTATGACAGGGGAAATATTCGCAATCTTTATGATTAAAAAATTTATAATTATCACTCATATGAATTACCTCCTAATATAATATTCTTAATATGATTATACTAAAAATTATTATTAGTGGTATAATAAAAAAAATAATGACAAAATTAATTGTTATAGAGAAATTTTTAAAATGAGGTGTTGAAGTGCAAGAAACTAGAGAGAAAGCATTACTTGTAGGGCTTAATATAACCTCTACAGCAAGAAGAATTGATGATATAGACATAAATGAATCAATGGAAGAATTAAAAGAATTAGCAAAAGCAGCAGGTGCAGAAGTAGTAGGAAGTTTAATACAAAACAAACAAACTAGAGATGCAGCATTTTACGTAGGAAAAGGAAAAGTTGAAGAGATAAAGGCATATTGTGACTCATTAGATGCTACTTTAGTAGTCTTTAATGATGAGTTATCAGGAGCTCATATTAGAAATATAGAAGAAGTAGTTGGTATAAAGGTTATAGATAGAACTACATTAATATTAGATATATTTGCTCAAAGAGCTTTAACTAAAGAAGGTAAACTTCAAGTTGAGCTTGCTCAATTAAAATATAGATTACCAAGGCTTTCTGGAATGGGTGGAGCAATGAGTAGAACTGGTGCGGGAATAGGTGCTAGAGGACCAGGAGAGCAAAAATTAGAAATAGATAAAAGACATATACTTAATAAAGCAGCAGATATTAGAGCAGAACTTAGAGAGGTTAAAAAGATTAGAGAAACTCAAAGAGTACAGCGTTTAAAATCAAATATACCAATAGTTGCAATTGTAGGATATACAAATGCAGGTAAATCTACTTTATTAAATGAAATAATAAAAACGCATAAAGATTATGATATAGAAAAAGAAGTATTAGCAAAAGATATGCTATTTGCTACATTAGATGTAACACTTAGAAAAGCTCTTTTACCTAATAAAAAAGAATTTTTAGTAGTAGATACTGTTGGATTTGTAAGCAAACTTCCTCATGATTTAGTAGAAGCATTTAAAGCAACACTAGAAGAAGTTCATTATGCTGATTTAATTTTACATGTAATAGATGCTACAAATAGTAGCTATGAATTACAAAAGAAAACAACAGAAACGGTACTTAAAGAATTAGGGGCTAATGATAAGAGAACTATAATTGTTTATAATAAAATAGATAGGCTAGAATTAGATATATACCCTAAAACAACAGAAGACACAATATATATATCAGCGAAAAAGGGTATAAATATGGAAGAATTACTTCAAATTGTAGAAGATGTACTAATGGAAAATACATATTCAGTTACACTTTTATTACCTTATGAAAGAGGAGATATATTTAGTAGAGTTAAAAATAAATATAATGTAGAAAACTTTGAATATGGGGAAAATGGAATAACACTTGATGTAAAACTAGAAGAAGATGATTATAATATATATAAAGAGTATATATTAGAAAAGTAGGAAATTATATGAATATAAGTTGGGATAAAATAGATAGTTTAGAAGATTACTATATAACTTATCTTCTATATAAAGAATCCAAGACGGTATCTCAGATAAGTAAAATAAGAAATATATCTACATCTGAAGTAAATGAGCAATTAATAAAAGCTAAATTAGAAATAAAGATAGCGCTAAAGGAAAAAGTAGAATTATCTAAAGATATAGTAGATAAATTTTTAGGATTAAGTAAGTCAGATAGAATTGAATTTATGGATAGTTTAAATTCTGAAAGAATGATAGATTTTAAACGGAAAATTTATAAAAGAATAATAACTGAAAGAAACTCTGAAGATTTGATGGCTTTAATATGGACAACTGGGGAATTAAAGGAAGATAAATTTTTAAAACTATTACATCCACTAACTGGACATAAATATTCAGATGTAAGAAGAATAACCTATTCAGCACTTAGAAAAATACAGTCACCAAGCAGTAGAGAATATTTGCAACGAGGTCTTTATGATACTAATCCTCAAACAAGACAATACTGCGCAAAAGCTCTTTCTAAAATTGGAAATGAAAATAGCTTAAGAATGTTAAGACAATTAAAAAATAAAAAACAATTCGAGAAAGACTATGTATTAAGAGCTTATGAAGAAGCAATTGATATATTAGAAAAAGAAGAATAAATAACATAAATATATAATACTTAACATATAATTAACCAATAAATTATTTACATTGAGGTATCCCAAAAAGTTAACATAAAAAATAGTTAATAGGAGGGTTTAAAATGATAGTAAGACATTGTGCAGGTGGAGTAGTATTTTATGCTAATAAGATTCTTATAGTAAAAAATGACAGAGGTGAATGGACACTTCCAAAGGGAAAACTTTGTGATAAAGAACTTCAACATGAAGGTGCTGTTTTAAGAGTAAAAGAGGAAACTGGAGTAGATACTTCTATACTAGAAGTAGCAGGAGATACTATGTATGAATTCTTTTCTAGAACTAGACAACAAGAAGTTTGTAATGCGGTTGTATGGTATATAATGGAAACTCAAGACTCTAAGTATAATTTAAAAGATGATCTTGTTGATGGTGGATTCTTTAAGGTTAAAGAAGCTATACAAATGCTATCACATAACAAAGAAAAATCACTAGTTGATATATCTTATAAAAAGTATAAAGAGTTAAAGAAAAAAAATATAGAAGATAATATACCTGCTGTAAATTAAATTATACAAATAAAGAAGAAAGGGGGATTATACCCTTTCTTTTTTACATATAATGAATTTATAATATGGAAGTGGAGGAAAAATGAATACATATAAGACATTACATGAATTTGGAGTAGATGAAATTACAATAGAAAAATCTGTTTTTATTGGTTATGCAAAACCTATAAAAACAGAAGAAGAAGCCATAGAATTTATAAATGAAATAAAGAAAAAACATAAAGATGCAAGGCATAATGTATGGTCATATACTATTGGACCAACTATGAATATACAACGATATAGTGATGATGGAGAACCTCAAGGTACAGCAGGAATACCAACATTAGAAGTTATAAAGAAAGAAGATTTAAGAGATGTAGTTATAGTAGTTACGAGATACTTTGGTGGGATAAAACTTGGTGCTGGAGGACTAGTTAGGGCATACACTAAAGGTGCTAAAATAGGAATAGAAGCTGGAAAAATTATAGATAAAGTAATGTATAAGCAATTAGCGATTAAAATAGATTATAATCAGCTTGGAAGAGTTCAAAATGAAATAATGAATATGAATTATTTTATAAAAGATACTGTATATGATGAAAATGTTGAGATAATTGTTTATTCAAGAACAGATGAAGTAGAAAGATTAATATCAAAGATAATAGACATAACAAGTGCAACAGCAGAAATAAAATTAGGTGATGAATTTTATTTATCAGAACAAGATGGTAAACTTATACTATAAGATTTAATTTTACACAACTTTATTAATGAACAATAATATATATATCAGAATACTATATAGAAGAGTTACTTTTTTATGTAAACTTTAATAAAATATAAAAGGACAATCATACTTAAATAAATTAGGATGATATATATGAAAAATAAGAAATGTAGTAGAATAAATTCATTAAAAGAAGAAATATTAAATGATTGGGATAAAATAAATTTAGCAGGAAAATTATTAATTTTTATAGGTTTAATAGTATTTATATCAACAATAGCAATAGCATTATATATAGATGGATCAAATTCTATGTTAAAAACAATAGAAGTAATATTTAGATCAGCACTATCCTCTATATTTGGATTTATACTTAGTTCTAATTTAAAACGTAAAAAAGAGGTAAGTATAGAATTGATTAATAGAAATAATATAAAAGTTAATAATTTAGAAGATAAGATAGAAAATTGTGAAGAAGAAATAATAGAACATAATTATAGAGAAGGAAATGTAATTCAGTTAATGGTGGCATTTGTTTTATGCTTAGCTTCAATAACAACAATATTAATAATGTATATTTTAAATATAAATTATAATCCGGCATCACTATCTCAATTTAGAGATTTAATGTGTAGTTCAATTGGATTTTTATTAGGAGAATCTACAATGAAAAGATAGAATGTGTAAATATACACATTCTATCTTTTTATTTTATTATCATAGAGCCCTTTTTTTACTTCTAAAGAGCCTATAATTAATAAAAATAATCCAAATACTTTTTTTAAAACTTGGGAAGAAATAAAATTAGCTACAAATGATCCAGATATAGCACCAAGAACGCCAAATAATGCTATTGGTATAACTAGCTTGAATATTACATCTTTATTTTTTATATGTATTATCAAGGCAATAATTGTCATAGGTATAGATGAAAGTAGGTTTACACTTTGAGCAATTTTAGGGTCTATATTTGAAAATAATATGAGTGCTGGTATAAGAATTGTTCCACCACCCATTCCCATACCACCTATAATACCTGCAAAGAATCCAATCATAATAAAAAACATTAAAATACCATCCTTAATGATGCAATAATCATGATTAATCCAAATGAAATTCTAAGAAACTTTCCAGTTACCTTACTTAAAAGCTTTGCACCGACAACTCCACCAATAATACTTCCGATAGTAACTTGTAAGGTTAATCCAATATTATACGTTCCATTTGATAAGTAAATTACGGAACTAGCAGAAGATAAAAAAATTATTATGGCAAGTGCAGTAGCATGAGACTTATGTTCTTCGACTTTTATAATATTATTAAGAATAGGAACTAAGAGAGTTCCTCCACCAGAGCCGAATAAACCATTAATGAATCCTGTAAAAATTCCTATAAATGTATTCTTGATATTAAAATCAAAATGTTTATTTTTCACTGTAATCACCTTCTATGTATAGTTTTTACATAAATAACAAATTATATTTATAAAATAAAAATTCATCTATTTTAGAAATTTTTTTAGATTATTAATTAGTTCTATATAGATGAATTTTTTTATTAATAAATATATGATATAATAAAATAATACCAAATATGTAAATATTAGATAGGGGATAAAATGTTAGATATAAAATTAAAAATAGACAAAACTGTAGAGTGGTTAAGAGATAAAGTTAACGAAGCAAATTGTAAAGGTTTAGTAGTTGGAGTATCTGGTGGAATTGATTCTGCGGTAGTTTGCTATTTAATTAAAAAAGCTTTTCCAGAGAACTCTATGGGAGTTATAATGAGCATAAAAAGTAATCCAAGAGATAGAGAAGATGCTCTTAAAGTTATAGAAGGATGTGATATAGAGTATATTGATTTAGATCTTACACAACCTCAAAATTTAGTTTTAGATACAGTAGTAAGCAAATTAAAAGATAAAAATTTATATAAAGAAGAATATTTAAGAATGACAGATGCAAATCTTAGAGCAAGAATAAGAATGAGCAGTATTTATACAGTAGCTAATAATTTAGGCTATTTAGTTGTTGGTACTGACAATGCAGCAGAAATACATACAGGATATTTTACAAAGTATGGAGATGGTGGTGTAGATTTAGTACCACTTGCAAATCTTACTAAAAGAGAAGTCTATGAATGGGCAAAGGTACTAAGTGTACATAATGATATTATAAATAAATCGCCATCAGCAGGACTGTGGGAAGGTCAAACTGATGAAAAAGAAATGGGAACTACATATGATATGATAGACTCAGTTGTAGAAGGTAGCTTAGAAGAAGTTCCTCAAAAGGATCAAGAAATAATAGAAAGACTTCATAGAATTAGTGAACATAAAAGACATATAGCACCTAAACCTCCTAAGTTCTAATTTACTAAATGATGGATTTGTGCTAAAATTTACGAGTAATAATACTTTTACTATATAAACTAAATAGTTAGGTATATATGTAAAGTTATATATCGTTAAATAATAAATTATAGGTATTAAGGAGTGGAATTATGGGACGTATAGGAAACATAATTAATAAAAAAGGTAAGCAAGATTCTAAAAGAGCTAAGGTATTTACAAAGCATGCTAGAGCAATAGCTGTTGCGGCTAAAGAAGGTGGAGGAAATCCAGAATACAACGCAACTTTAAAGACAGCTATAGATAAAGCTAAGGCAGATAATATGCCAAATGATAATATAGACAGAGCTATAGCAAAAGGTGCCGGTTCTGGTGCTAACGAAAACTATGAAACCATAGTTTATGAAGGATATGGACCAGGTGGAGTTGCTGTTATAGTTGAAACATTAACTGATAATAAAAATAGAACTGCTGGTAATGTAAGATACTTCTTTGATAAAAATGGAGGTAACTTAGGGACTAGTGGATGTGTATCTTTCATGTTTGATAAAAAAGGACAGATATTAATAGAAGCAAATGATGATATATCTGAAGATGAGCTAATGGAAATAGCTTTAGAATCTGGAGCAGAAGACTTTATAACTGAAGAAGATGGATATGAAGTAGTAACAACTCCAGAAGATTTCGCTGTAGTTAGAGATGAATTACAATCTAAAGGATATGAATTTATATCAGCTGATGTTAAATTAATACCTCAAATGACTACGGAATTAACTGAAGAAGATCAATTAAAGCAAATGAATAAGTTAGTTGATATGCTAGAAGATGATGATGATGTTCAAAATATATTCCATAACTGGGAAATAAACGAATAGTATTATGAAAAGGAGCTATCTCAAAATAGAGAGTAGCTCCTTTATTATGTCTACAAAAAATCATAGTTAATTAGACAACATATATTTAACTATGTTATTCTATGTCACGTATTAAATAATATATTGCATAGAATAAAGTAGCTAGAGGGGGAATTTAATATGAAGAATGTATTAAAAAGAATATCTTGTATGTTATTGATAATGACATTAGGATTTATACAAATAGGATGCCAGGAAAAAAATAATAAAGAACAAAATAATCCACAAGTTATAAAGGAATATAATGAAGAAAATATATCTAGTTCAAATGCAGAATTACACTTTATCAACACAGGTAATTCAGATGCTATATTAATAAAGCAAGATGGAAAAGCAGCTCTTATTGATGGTGGAGATAATGATGATGAAAATTTAGTTGTATCATACCTTAAAAAAGAAGGAATAACTGAATTAGAATATATATTTGCAACTCATCCACATGCAGACCATATAGGTGGATTGGATGCAGTTATAGATAATATACCAGTAAAAAATTTATATGTAAGTAATGGAGATGCAGAAACTAAATCATATAGAGATTTTATTAAATCAGCATCAGACAAAGGAATATATCCAAGTGTACCTTTATTAGGAAGTGAATTTAAATTATCAACATCAACATTTAAGGTATTATCAGTAGCAAATGGAGAAGACCTAAATAATAATTCAATAGTTTTACTTTATACAAATGGAAATGATAAAATATTATTAATGGGAGATGCAGAAGCTGATATAGAGAAGAACATAAATCCTGGAAATATAGATTTACTAAAAGTAGGTCATCATGGATCTTATAGTAGTACAAGAAAAGAATTTATAGAAAAGATTAATCCTCAATATGCAGTTATATTTGCTGGAATAGATAATAAATATGGACACCCCCATTTAGAAATAGTAGATTTATTAAAAAGTAAAGATATAGAAGTTCATAGAAGTGATGAATGTAATGATATAGTATTTACATCATCTGGAAATGGATTAAGTATAGATTGTGAAATAGGAAGTTATAATCCAGGAATTAACTCTAAAGGTTATAAAAATGATAATTATGTAACTCAAAAAACAGACATATCATCAAGTAATAATATAGAAAATAAAGATGATTCAATAAAAGAAAATAATACTGTTATAGATTCAGTATATTGGAGTAAATCAGGTAAAAGATATCATAGTAACCCGAAGTGTTCTAATATGAAAAATCCAGTATCAGGTAGTGTTAAAGAAAGTAAAAGAACAGCTTGTAGTATATGTTATTAAATTATATCAAAAGAGGTGTGATAGTTAATTCTATCGCACCTCTTTTAGTTATAGTTGTTAAATAATAGTAGTATATGTATTTATTTAAAAGTAGATTTATTTACATTTAAAGCTAGAACAATATGTTTCAGCGTAAAGATTAGCTTTAGATAACTCAGTACTTACACTAATATTGTCAAGAGAACAAATACTACTAGAATTGTAATTACACGTTTTTACATTACATTCAATAGAAGAACAAGCTCCACCACCATTAGTATTATTAGTTAAAGTACCATAGTTTTGTCCATCTAAAAATGAACTACAACAAGTATGAGTACTAGTACGTGATTTTTTACCATTTACAGTTATTTTATTTGCGTAACACTCACCTGAATTATTATGAGAACAGTTATTTACATTACAATTTATACTAGACAAAATATTACCTCCTAATAAATTTATTATTTACTAAAGAGTATTGCCAATAAGTAATAAAATATATCATGTTAAAATTAAAAAAACAGAAAAAATAGGAAAATAAAATATTTTCCTAATAACTAATCTAATTATTATATTGAAACAAAGAGTTAAAATTATCTTCATACATAAGAGCTTTAGCCACTAGAGTAGATGAAGATGGCAAAGATTTTATAGGCGGCCATATTTCAAAAAGTTCTTTTTCATATTTATTAATATCATATGGTTCACCATTGATTATTTTACTTTCTACTTCATCTGTAAAGTTACGGATTTTTAAAAAATCATCTAAAGTAAGGTCATAAAATATAGAGGCTTTATGCTGTGGTTGTTTTAAAAATAGAATGTTTTGTTTGAATTCTAAAAATTCAATTTTATCGTAAATTATCTTAATATATGAACTCAAAACTATCCCCCCTAAATCGAAAAATAAATGATACCTTATAATATGTATAAAATAAATGAAATGGGATAAAAATCTATATATAAATAATTCCTAAAATTTACCTAATATTGAGTAAATATAAGTTGAAAAAAATTTTATATGTAGAAGGAGGTAATTTTATGTTTGAGAAAAGAGATCCATTTCCTTGGAAGATACCAGTATTAATTTTAACAGGGATAGTGGTATTAAGTGGTGGAATTTATATAGGAGTAAAAACTCAAGATGTTAAAGATAAGGAAAATATAACAGCAAGTGTAAATAAAGAAAAAGAAAAGATTAAAGAGGTATACGGATTAAGTAAAGATTGTGAAATATGGCTTCATAAAAAAAATGAAGATGGAAGTGATTCTAAAAAATCACCTGTTATGATAGGTACAGTAGATAAAAGTTTATTAGATAAAAGTGAAGAAGAAATAAGGTCATACTTAAAAGATAAATATCCAGACAGGAAAGTTGATAGCCTAAGTAAGTTTAAGATAAATTTATCTGAAACTATGGAGATAAATGATACTTCAAAAATAAATAAATATACTTTAGAGTCGAATAATGAATTTATAGGACTTTATAAATATGATAATGATGGAAATAAATCATTATTTGAAAAAACAGAAATACATATAGACTCTCTTCCTAAAACAGTACAAGAGGAAATTAGAAAAGGGATTATTGTAAATACTACAGATGAAGCGTATATGAAGCTTGAAAATTTCGGAAGCTAAAATATGATAGAGGCTATCTCAAAATATGAGATAGTCTCTATTTTGTGTATACAAAAACTTGTGATATAATATAAAAAGAACATAAGTTTTGTAAAAACAAGACTTCATAGGAGGGCTTATTGAGTGATAATACTAGGAATAGACCCAGGTATAGCAATAATGGGATATGGAATAATAGAGTATAAAAATAATAAATTTAGAGTGATAGACTATGGTGCAGTAACAACACCTGCTCATACAGATGTACTGAGAAGACTAGAGACAATATATAAGGGAACTGACCTTTTAATCAAAAAATATAATGTTGATGAAGTTGGTATAGAGGAATTATTTTTTAATAAAAATGTAAAAACAGCTATAACAGTAGCACAAGCTAGAGGGGTAACAATGCTTGCATGTGCCCATAATGGTAGACCTGTATATGAATACACACCTCTTCAAGTTAAGCAGGGGGTAGTAGGATATGGTAGAGCACAAAAAGCACAAGTTCAGCAAATGGTTACATCATTTTTAAACTTAAAACAAGTTCCAAAACCAGATGATGTAGCAGATGCATTAGCAGTAGCAATATGTCATGCTCATGCTAATAAACTTGAAAAAACTCTAAAAAATATTGGGGGCAAATATGTATAGTTATATAAAAGGAAATATAGAAGAAATTCGTTTAGATAGTATAGTAATAGAAAATAATAATATTGGATATAAAATAAATGTATCTTCAAATACAATAAAAGATTTACAAATAGGAAAAATGGCCAAAATATATACTAAGTTAATTGTAAGAGAAGATGATATGAGCCTTTGTGGATTTTCTAGTCAAGAAGAGCTAAAAATGTTTGAGCTATTAACATCAGTATCAAAAATAGGTCCTAAAGTTGGACTTGCAATACTTTCATTTGCATCACCTGGTCAATTAAGTGCATATATATTAAGTGAAGATATTGTGAAATTATCAAAAGCACCAGGTGTAGGTAAAAAAACAGCAGAAAGAATAGTATTAGAATTAAAAGACAAGGTAGACAAAACTACGGCTCAATTTGAAGCTACATTACTTTCTAGTGTTCCAATAGGTATATCACAAGATGAAGCAGTAGATGCATTATTAGCACTTGGGTATTCAACTCAAGAAGCTAAAGAAGCAGTTGGAAAATGTAAAAAAGATGGACTTAATACAGAAGATATAATCAAAAAATCTTTAACATATATAATGAGTAAATCATTAAGATAGGGGGAGATTTAAATGTTTGATTTTGAAGATGAAAATAGAATTATAACATCAGGTATGCAAAATGAAGATGTAGATATAGAAAATAATTTAAGACCTAAGTCATTAGATGATTATTTAGGTCAAGAAAAAGTTAAAGAACAACTTAAAATATTTATAGAGGCTGCAAAATCTAGAAATGAACCATTAGACCATGTGCTTTTATATGGACCACCAGGACTTGGTAAGACTACATTATCAAGTATAATTGCCAATGAAATGGGAGTTAATTTAAGAATTACATCAGGACCTGCAATAGAAAGAGCTGGAGATTTAGCAGCAATACTTACTAATTTAAATGAAAATGATGTATTATTCATAGATGAAATACATCGTATAAATAGAAGTGTTGAAGAAGTTCTATATCCTGCAATGGAAGACTATTGTTTAGATATAATAATTGGTAAAGGGCCATCGGCTAGAAGTATAAGACTAGACCTTCCTAAGTTTACATTAATAGGTGCTACTACTAGAGCAGGAATGCTTACTAATCCTCTTAGAGATAGATTTGGAGTTATATGTAAATTAGATTACTACACTGTAGATGAATTAACTAAAATAGTAATGAGATCTGCTGAAATTTTAGGAGCAGAAATTCAAATAGGTGGAGCTAGTGAGATTGCTAAACGTTCTAGAGGTACACCGAGAATAGCCAATAGATTATTAAAAAGAGTAAGAGATTATGCTCAAGTTAGAGCTGATGGAAATATAACTGATGATGTTGCAAATAGTGCATTAGAACTTTTAGGGGTAGATTCTTTAGGTTTAGACTATGTAGATGAAAAATTATTACTTACTATAATAGATAAGTTTAGAGGTGGACCAGTAGGACTAGATACACTAGCGGCATCTATAGGGGAAGATAGAAATACAATAGAAGATGTTTATGAACCATATTTACTTCAATTAGGATTTATAAATAGAGGACCAAGAGGTAGAATAGCAATGCCATTAGCTTATGAACATTTAAATATAGCTCTACCTAACAAATAACATATTGGAGAAGTATTTGAGCGATATGAGCGAAGCGAATTTATTATGGTAAAATTATATTTTTTTTGTTATTATGTAAGTTGTATAAAATTTTTGAAAGGAAGTTGAATTTTGAAGACAAGCGATTTTTATTTTGACCTACCAGAAGAATTAATAGCTCAAGTTCCTGTAAAAGATAGATCTAGTTCAAAACTTATGGTACTAGATAAGGAAACAGGACAAATAGAGCATCATGTTTTTAAAGATATAATAAATTACTTAAATCCAGGGGATTGTTTAGTTCTTAATAATACTAGAGTTATACCAGCTAGATTAATAGGCGAAAAAGTTGATACTAGAGGAAAAATAGAATTCTTATTATTAAAAAGAACAGAAGAAGATACTTGGCAAGCATTAGTTAAACCAGGGAAAAGAGCCAAAATTGGAACTAAGTTTTCATTTGGAAATGGAAAATTAATTGGAGAAGTAGTAGGATTAGCTGAAGAAGGATCTAGAATTATAAAATTCCATTACCAAGGAATATTTGAAGAAGTTTTAGATGAATTAGGCAATATGCCTCTACCACCATATATAACAGAAAGATTAGAAGAAAGAGAAAGATATCAAACTGTTTATTCTAAACATAATGGTTCAGCAGCAGCACCTACAGCAGGGCTACACTTTACAGAAGATTTATTAAATCAAATAAAAGAGAAGGGTGTAGACATAGCATTTGTAACGCTTCATGTAGGTCTTGGTACATTTAGACCTGTTAAGGTTGATGATGTACTAAATCATGAGATGCACTCGGAATACTATATGGTAGATAAAGAAGCAGCAGATAAGATTAATAAAGCTAAATCTGATGGTAAAAATATAATATGTGTTGGAACTACAAGTTGTAGAACTGTAGAATCAGCAAGTAATGAAGATGGTACTATAAAGGAAAGTAGTGGATGGACTAATATATTTATTTACCCAGGATGTAAATTCAAAATGGTAGATAAACTTATAACTAATTTCCATTTACCGGAATCGACATTAATAATGTTAGTAAGCGCATTATCTACTCAAGAAAATGTACTTAAAGCATATGATGTAGCAGTAAAAGAGAAATATAGATTTTTTAGTTTTGGAGATGCAATGCTTTTAAAATAGGGGGAAATAATGAAGAACTTAGATAAAAGTAATTTATCATTAAGAATAGCATATATTTTTGAATCCATCTTAGCGATGGTGGTTTTACTAGCAGTATTTTTGGGAACTATAGATGTTCTAAGAATGATATGGACAGCGTACATAATAGAATTTCAAACTCCAGTTGCTTATAGTCAATTAAATGATATGTTAGGGCAAATATTATTGTTGGTAATAGGTGTAGAACTTGTTGTAATGCTGTCACTTCATATACCAGGAGCCTTAATAGAGGTACTTTTATATGCAATAGCAAGAAAAATGTTACTACTTCCTAAAAGTGGTGGTATGTGGGAGATATTATTAGGAGTTATTGCAATAGCTGGATTATTTTCAATTAGAAAATTTTTAGTAACAGATGATAATAGCAGTTTGAATGTAACTAGTATACATTATGAAGACTGTGATGATATAGAAGACCCTATAGAGTGTCAACGATGTAGGGAATCGAAATTAAGAAATATTGATGATGCAAAAGACTAAACTTAAGGAGAAAAAATATGAGTGCAGTAAGATATGAACTTATAAAAACATGTAAACAAACGGGAGCAAGACTAGGAAGATTACATACACCACATGGTGTTATAGAAACTCCTATATTTATGCCTGTTGGAACTCAAGCTACAGTAAAAGCTATGACACCAGAAGAATTAAAGGAAATAGGGTCTCAAATAATACTAAGTAATACATATCATTTATATATGAGACCAGGTCACGACTTAGTTAAAGAGGCTGGAGGTCTTCATAAATTTATGAATTGGGATAAGCCAATACTTACAGATAGTGGAGGATTCCAAGTATTCAGTTTAGGGCCTTTAAGAAAAATAACTGAAGAAGGTGTTCATTTTAGATCTCATATAGATGGATCAAAACACTTTATAAGTCCTGAAAAAGCTATGGAAATACAAAATTGTCTAGGTTCTGATATAATGATGGCATTTGATGAATGTGCACCATATCCAGCAGATAGAGATTATGTTAAAAATTCTCTAGAAAGAACTACTAGATGGTTAAAAAGATGTAAAGATGCTCATAAAAATACAGAAAATCAAGCGTTATTCGGTATAATACAAGGTGGAATGTATAAAGACTTAAGAGAACAATCAGCTAAAGAAATATTAGAATTAGATTTACCAGGGTATGCAGTAGGTGGATTAAGTGTTGGAGAACCAAAGAAATTAATGTATGAAGTATTAGATTATACAGTACCTTTGATGCCAGAAGATAAACCAAGATACCTTATGGGAGTTGGTAGCCCAGATGATTTAATAGAAGGTGTTTTAAGAGGTATAGATATGTTTGACTGTGTACTTCCTACTCGTATAGCTAGAAATGGTACAGCAATGACAAGTGTTGGTAAGGTAGTAGTTAGGAATGCTCAATATGCGAGAGATTTTACACCATTAGACCCTAACTGTGATTGTTACTGTTGTAAAAACTATACAAGAGGATATATAAGACACTTAGTTAAGGCTAATGAAATACTAGCATCAAGACTTATAACTACTCATAACTTATACTTCTTATTAAATTTAATGAAACAAGTAAGAGAAGCTATAATGGAAGATAGATTAT
>JAVXLU010000011.1:27088-30619 GCA_036646635.1 Romboutsia sp. | reverse complement strand
AAAGATGAAGCTAGACATGGTAAAGCATTCTTAGGATTATTAGAAAGACATTTTCAAAACTAAGAATAATATATAAAAAAGACTATCTTAAGTGGGATAGTCTTTTTTTGTAAACTAAAAAGACAAATATGATGGTAGCGATTAAAGTTTATATAAATAATTCTATTGAAAAAGCTAGTAATATAAAAAAACTCAAAGTAAAATTGCTTTGAGTTTTTTTATACTATAATTTATTTTTAAAGTTTTCTAAAATGGTGATAAAAGAAAAAAAATGACTAATAATATAAAGGAAAGTAATTATAAAGCAAGAAAATTATTTATAATAAAGTAAAAATAAATAAAAAAATGACACAATATAAATTATAAGGCAGAAAATGGGAGGAATAACCATGAACAAAAAAAATAAAGAAAAAGTAGTGATACTTTTAAGTGTAGGAGCAGTATGCATAGGAGTAATGGTATCAAATCTAAGAGTAGGATATGGTTACACTAAAAACTATAAAGACTTTAGAAATGAAACATTATCAAACACTACAATAACAGAAATAATGTATAATACTAGCCAAGAAATTACTAAAGGACCAGGTAAAAGTTCAGGAAAAGTTGCATATATAACAATAGATGATGGACCATCGAAATATACTGATAAGATAATAGAAATTTTAGATAAATATAATGCTAAAGGTACATTTTTTATGATAGATAAAAATATGAAAAATTATCCTAATCAAGTTAAAAACGTAATTGAAAGTGGAAATTCGGCAGGTTTTCATAGTGTATCTCATGATATACATAAACTTTACAAAAATAATATTTCAGCTAAAGAAGAATTTGATATAAATAAGAAAACTTTTTATGATATTACAGGACAAAGTTCAAATCTAGTACGATTACCTTATGGAAGTAAGCCATATACACCATTGGAATCATATAGAACTTTAGTTAATGGAGAGTATAAAGTTTGGGATTGGAATATTGATACAGAAGATTGGAAATCAGATTCAGATCAAATAGTAGCAAATGTTAAAAATTATTCTAGCAATGAAGATGATATAGTTGTTTTAATGCATGAAAAAAAGCAAACAGTAGAAGCTTTAGAGGAAGTATTAAAATATTTATCTAATGAAGGATATAACTTATTACCAATAAATCAAAACCAAAATCCACAAAATTTCTGGTTAGATAATCTATATAAATAAAGAACACAACATATGAGGTGGATTATAGTGAAAAGAAAAATTAATATAGGGATAATTAGCTTATTGATACTATCTATAGTAGGGTGTAATAATACAAATATAGCTACAGTAAATGGAGTAGATATCACAAAAGAAGAGTATGAAAAAACAAAGGCTATAATAGAAAAAAGTAACAATTATATACAAGGAAGTTTATATAGAGAAATAGAAACTTTTACAGAAAATAATAATAAAGAAAAAATAAAAGATGAAATAATATCTTTTATGGTTGATAATGAAGTATTATATCAAACAGGAAAAGAAAATGCATTTACACCAACAAAAGAAGATATTAATTTAAGATATGAAGAAATAGAAGATAGTTTTAAATTTAATGAAAATTATCAAAAATTAATAGAAGAACTTCAACTAGATAAAGATTATTTAATTGAAGAAATAAAAAAAGATATGACAATAAATAATTATAAATTAAACTTTGAAAAGACTATAAAAATAACTAATCAACAAATAAAAGATTACTATATTAAAAATAAAAATAAGTTTAATATTGAAGAGATAAATGTATCTCATATATTAATATCTACTTTAAATAAAGATAATAAAATAGTAAATAAATCAGAAAAAGATATTTTAAGAAAAAAAGCAGAAGATATTATAATAAAAATAACTAATGGAGAAAAATTAGAAAAATTAGCACAAAAATATTCAGATGATAAACAGAGTTCTAAATCTGGGGGAGAGCTAGGATATTTTAGTAATGATGATAAAAATAAAGAATTTACTAATCAAGTATTTAAGTTAAATAAAGGTGAAATTCCTAAAATAATTGAAACTAGTTACGGATATCATATAATAAAAGTTAATGATAAAATATATAAACAGAAATCATTAGATGAAAGTACCGATAAAATAAAAGAAGAAATATTAAAAAATCATTATATAAAACATATTGAAAAATTAAGTAAAGAGTCAAAAATAAAAATAAATTAAATTTAAATTTTTAAACCATCTTATTTAAACAATAGTTTTTATATATAATGTACAGAAATAATAAAAAAATGAGTTAATATATTAATATATATAAACAAAAAATATTTGATTAGCCTGTGATATAAGGAAATATTCAATAATATGTTATTTATAATTAATATTAATTATAAATAACATATTATTGAATATAATTTAATATGGATAATCAAATAGAACAAAATAAGGGATTAGGTTTATCATCTTTTTCATATGCAGATTTTGTATTAGTATCATCTACAATATCATATGCATTATCGGAAGAACTAAATGATATAGACTTAGAGCTCTTCATAGTTTTTTTAGGTATGATGACATCAGACCTTGCACTTCTTACAGCTAAAAAATCTATAAAGAAAGCTACAGCTGTACAAAAAAGCGTAAACAGTATAGAATCAGAAGATATAAATGAAGAATCAGATGTAACTATTATAGGTAGAAGCTCTAAAGTAAAAAAAAGAAAATGTATAAAGCGTATAAAAAAGATAAAAAAAAAATGACTCTTTGCTAAATTTAAAGCTGAAGGGTCATTTTTATTAACAAATATATATTGATAATAAATATAAAGTATAAAAAGTCATAAATAAGTTAGGAAACTAATCAATTCATGGTGTAATAATTTTAAAAATTATATATAATATAGATAATAATTAATATTACAGATAATTAAAATTAAATATTTAATAAAATAAAAAAGTAGGAGATAGACATTATGAATATTACAAACTTTACATTTAAAGGGGAAGAAAATTTAGATATAAATGTGTATAGATGGCAAAGTAAAATAGTAGCCCCAAAAGCTATTGTTCAAATTGCACATGGAATGTCTGAAACAGCAGATAGATATGAGTATTTTGCAAAAGAATTAACAGCAAATGGGTATATAGTATATATAAATGATCATAGAGGTCATGGTAAAACCGCTAAGATTATAGAGAATATAGGTTATTTGGCTGAATCAGAGGGGTTTAAATGCTTAGTTGAAGATATGAATACTTTAACCAACATAATAAAAAATGAAAATAAAGATTTACCAATATATTTATTTGGTCATAGCATGGGGTCATTTGCAAGTCAAAGATACATAATGGAGTATGGAAATAATTTAGATGGACTTATACTTTCTGGATCAAATGGAAAACATGGATTTATATTAAATATAGCAGACTTAGTTATATCTAATGAAATAAGAAAACATGGAAGAAGGTATAGAAGTAAAATAGTGGATACTTTGATATTCGGTGGAAATAATAGAAAGTTTAAGTTATCAAGGACAGAATTTGATTGGTTAACTAGAGATAATAAT
>JAVXLU010000011.1:0-27073 GCA_036646635.1 Romboutsia sp. | reverse complement strand
ACAACAGGATTTTTCTATGACTTTATACAAGGTTTAAAAGAAGTAGAAGATAGAAAAAATCTAAAAAAGATACCACTAGATTTACCTATATATATTATGTCAGGGGATAAAGATCCAATAGGTAAAAATGGTAAAGGTGTTTTAAAGCTTAGAGACAGGTATATAGACTTAGGTGTAAAGGATATTTCATGCAAATTATATAAAGATGGAAGGCATGAGATGTTAAATGAAATAAATAAAGATGAAGTTATAAAAAATATATTAAGTTGGTTAGAAAGTAAAGTTAATTAAAAAGAAGTAAAAAGTTGAATTTTGAGCAAATAATATGATTGGAATGGCTTAATCGAAGCCAATTTTATATAATGATTTACAGTATATAAAATAAGGAATAAACTATAAATTACAAGTTAAAAAGTAGGTCTATATAAAAATAACTTTACAAAAATAGGTATAGACTTAAAAGATTGTTAAAAAATTATTGACATAAAAGTGTTAATAATATATCATAATCATATAAGAGAAATGAAATAAATGTAAAAGTTAAATATTTATTTAACTAATTTGAAACTTTAAATAGAAGTATAATATAAATTGAAGAATAAGTATGAAAATATAACTTACATATGGTTTTTTATAAAAAAATCAACAAATACTTAAATTATTAAAGTCCAAATATTAGTTAAAAAATATTTAAGATTAATTAAGTCCAAAAGAGGGTATTGGGCTATACAAAAATAATTAAAATTAAGTTTACAACATGGAGGAGAAAAAATGGGAGAAAGTTCATTCTTATCAGGGTTCCTTATGGTTACAGACATTAAAACTGTACTTTTCATAGCGATACTTTTAGGAACATTCGCAATTGTTAAACAATTTGAAAAGAAAAAAGTTAAATTTTCAACAAGAACAATTTATGCAACAATAATAGGTCTTATATTAGGTGTTATAATACAATTAGTGGCAGGTCTTCCTGAAGACCCATCACAAGTAACTTGGTTACAAGAAGTAAGTAAATGGTATGGATTATTTGGATCAGGATTTATGGATTTATTAAAAATGCTAGTTGTTCCAATGGTATTTGTATCTATATTAAGAGTTATCATAAATATGGGTGAAGGTGATGATTTAGGAACATTAACATTTAGATCATTAGGAATGTTACTTGCAACTACTGCACTTGCAGCTGTAGTTGGTATAGTAGTTGGTAATTTTATGAAGTTAGGTGTTGGTGCAGAAGTAGTTGGAATTGAAGCTCCAGAAATTAGAGAAATAACTCCTTTAGTTGATACGTTAAGAGGATTATTACCATCAAACCCTGTAGCATCAATGGCAGAGGGTAACATAGTTGCTATAATAATATTTGCAACATTCTTAGGACTTTCAGTTAAGAGATTAAATAAGAAATACTCAGATGTAATAAAGCCGTTTGTTGATTTAGTAGAAGCATTTTACAAAATAATAGTAAGTGTAGCTATGACTGTAATTAAGTTTATGCCATACGCAGTAGTTGCATTACTTGCAAATACTTTAACAGCTCGTGGATTATCATCTATGATATCTGTTGTACAATTTGTTGTTGCATTATATATATCAGTAGCTATATTATTTGTAATACATTTAATATTTATAACTTTAAATGGATTAAATCCTATAACTTATATAAAAAATGCGGCTGAACCATTATTACTTGCTTTTACATCTCGTTCAAGTTTAGGTACATTACCTGTAACAATTGAAGCCTTAACAGAAAAGCAAGGTGTTGATGAAGGTATAGCAAGTTTTACTGCAAGTTTAGGTGCAAACATGGGTATGAATGGATGTGCTGGTATATATCCTGCTTTAATGGCTATAACTATAGCAAACATGGCAGGTGTAGATAAAGACATAAGTTTCTATGTTATGTTGTTAGTAGTTATAACTATAAGTTCATTAGGTATAGCTGGTCTTCCAGGAACTGCAACAATGGCAGTTTCAGTAGTTTTATCAGGTGTAGGTTTAGGAGCATACTTCCCATTAGCTGGTGGTATACTTGCAATAGATCCAATATTAGATATGGGTAGAACTATGATAAATGTTAATGGTGCTACTACAACAGCTATAACGGTTAGTAATTCACTTGGGAAATTAGATAAAGAAAAATTTAATAATAATGAATCAATGAGTTAATTAATTTAGTATAAAAAACTACCCTAGTGTAAAACTAGGGTAGTTTTTATTTATAAATATAATAAACATAGCATAAGCTTAATACTTAATTGAGTTTATGCTATGTTTATATACTAGGGTATTATCACTTATTAACAGGTTACAAAATAGTTACATATTTTAAAGTTATTATTAGTATATATGTATAAGTAAAGTCAAAATTGTTATGAAAAATAAAGGAGGTACTGTTATGAAAAAAAGTAAAGTAATAACAGCTAGTACAGTTGGACTACTTATAATATCTATACTTATAGGAGGATATTCAACTATAAAAAAAGAACAAATAAGTATAAGTTTAAAAGGAGAAGAAAAAAAGATTTCTACATTTAAAAAAACAGTTAAAGATTTATTAGATGATTTTAATATAAAATATGATGAAGATGATAAAATAACTCCAAGCTTAGATACTAAGCTAGAAGACTATATGAAAATAAAATTCGTGGATGTAAATAAAAAGCAGGAAAGTTATTATGAAGATATACCTTTTGAAGTGAAATTATTAGAAGATAAGGATTTATTAAAAGGGAAAACAAAAATAGATATAGAAGGTAAATATGGTAAAAAAGAATTAGTTTATAATTTAACTTACCATGACGGAGAGTTAGTTGAAAAGAAATTAGCAAAGGAAAGTATAATAGAAAATCCAGTTGATAAAATTGTAAAAAAGGGAATCAAGGAAGATATAATAGTTGCGTCTAGGGGGAGTAACTCTAGAAAAATGGTTGTTGAGGCAACAGCTTATGCGGGAGATGGGATAACGTCAACAGGAACAAAACCTAGATGGGGAACAATAGCGGTAGATCCTAAAATAATACCTTATGGATCAAAGGTATATATACCGAAATTTGGTATGACTTTTACAGCTGAAGACTGTGGAGGAGCCATAAAAGGAAATATGATAGATATTTTTATGGGAAGTAATAGTGAGGCATATAGTTGGGGAAGACGTAAAATTGAAGTATATGTTAGTAAGTAAAAAATTAACTAGAGTATCTTTACTTAGCAATAAAAAAAGTATAAAATATAGATTAGTAATCTTAAAAAATTGGGAAATAAATACAGAGGAAGAAATGGAGATTGTAAACATGGATTATATGAAAAATTATGAACAATGGATAAATGACCCGTACTTTGATGAAAATACTAAAGATGAGTTAAGGGAAATTGGGAAAAACAAAAAGGAAATAGAAGATAGATTTTATAAAGATTTAGAATTTGGAACAGCAGGACTTAGGGGAGTAATAGCAGCTGGGACTAATAGAATAAATAATTACACAGTAAGAAGAGTAACATTTGGACTAGCAACTTATATAATAAAAAATACTACTGAAGAAGAAAAAAATAGAGGAATAGTAATAGCACATGATAATAGGCATATGTCTAGAGAATTTTGTATGGAAGCAGCAAATACATTAGCTGCATGCGGTATAAAGGCTTATATATTTGATGATTTAAGAACTACACCAGAATTATCTTTTGCGGTTAGAAATTTAAATACAATAGCAGGTATAGTAATAACTGCAAGTCATAATCCGCCAGAATATAATGGGTATAAAGTATACTGGGAAGACGGAGCACAAGTAATGCCTCATATAGCAAATGCGATAACAAAAGAAATAAATAGCATACATGATTATAGCAAAATACCTACTATAAGTGAAGAAAATAAAGATTTAGTTATAATGTTAAGTGAAGATGATGACACAGCTTTTATAGAAGCAGTAAAAACTCAAATTATAAGACCTGAGTTAATAAAACAAGTAGGTAAAGGTTTTAAAATAGTATATACTCCGCTTTGTGGAACAGGAAATATACCAATAAAAAGAGCTTTAAATGAAGTAGGATTTGAAGATGTATTAATTGTTAAAGAAGAAGAAAATCCAGACCCTAATTTTGCAGGAATAGATTATCCAAATCCAGAAGATAAAAAGGCGTTAACAAGAGGTATAGAACTTGCCAAATGTGAAGGAGCAGACCTTGTTATAGCTACAGATCCAGACTGTGATAGGGTAGGTATAGCTGTTAAAGTAACTACTTCAGAATATGTATTACTTACAGGAAATCAAATTGGTGGAATGTTAACGGATTATATAATAGAAGGATTAAAAGAAAAAAATAGCTTGAAATTAAATTCTGTATTAATAAAAACTATAGTTACATCAGAATTTGGAGCAGAGATAGCAAAATCTAATAATGTAGAGGTATTAAATGTTCTTACTGGATTTAAGTTTATAGGTGAAAAAATAAAATTATTTGAAGAAACAGATGAAAAAGCTTATGTATTTGGATATGAAGAAAGTTATGGATATTTAGTTGGAACTCATGCTAGAGATAAAGATGGGGTTGTAGCATCATTACTAATATCTGAGATGGCAGCATTTTACTATGCTAAAGGAATGAGTCTATATGAAGGATTAATTGAACTTTATAATAAATATGGATTCTTTAAAGAAGAAACTATATCTTTAACATTAAAAGGTATAGAAGGTTTAGCTAAAATAAAAGATATAATATCCTATTTTAGAGAAAATGATATAAAAGACATAAATAACACTAAAATAGTTGATAGTAAAGATTATTCTAAAGGAATAGATAATCTACCTGTGGCTGATGTATTAAAATATTTCTTAGAAGATGGATCTTGGGTTGCTATAAGACCATCAGGAACAGAACCTAAACTTAAGTTTTACATAGCAGTAAAAGGCAACGATGAAAATGAAGCAGATAAAAAAATAAAAGGAATTAAAAAATACATAGATTCTACAATAGAAAACTTAATATAAAGTAAAAAGGATATGACATAAGTTATATCCTTTTTATATATAATCTAAAAAACTATATTAAAATTTAACATATATATATATTATCAATCATAATTATTTATGAATATATATATAATTAAAAACATCTTAAGAAAGGAGATGAAGGGTTTATGGTAAAAGTAGACACAGAAAATATTAAAAATATAATAAAGGAATCTAATTATAGTGAAATAAATTCAAAAGCGGCTGAGATATCTTTTTACTTATTACTGTCTCTCTTTCCATTTTTGATGTTTACTATAAGTAGTATAGTGTATATACCAATACTACATTTAAATAAATATGTAGTATTATTTAAAAATATAATGCCTGAGAGTGTATTTATAATAATATTATCAATAATAAATTCAGCGATAGATAATAAAAGTATAAGTTTTATAGTAATGAGTTTTTTTCTTACAATATGGACATCATCAAGAGCTGTAAGGGCTATAATAAAAGGTGCAAATAAGTCTTATAAAGTGAAAGAAACAAGGTCTTATATAAAAGTACTTATAATAGGATTACTATTTACAGTAGGTCTTTTGTTATTGATTTTTTCATCAATGATATTTTTAGTTTATGGAGAAAGAATAGGATATTTTATATTTGATCTTATAGGACTTGATAATATATTTATTAAAATATGGGATTTATGTAGATACTCAATATGTATAGTAACTATAACTTTTATACTGATGAATTTATATAAGTATACACCTAATAAGAAAATACATATTAAAGAAGCCATACCAGGAGCAATAGTAGCAACACTTGGATGGATTTTAGTATCATTTTTATATTCATATTACTCGAATTATTATGCGAATTATGAGATGATATATGGTAGTATAGGTGGAATAATTGTACTTATAACATGGATTTATTTAAGCAGTTGGGCTATTTTAATAGGTGAAGAGGTAAATGCTAGATTATATTTTAGAAAAAGAAATAGATAAATAAAATTAAGGAGGAAAAATATGAAAGTGCATGAGATAGATTATAAACTATATGGAGATGATATACAATTTGTTGAAATTGAACTAGATTATAAAGAATCTATTATAGCAGAAGCTGGGTCTATGATGATGATGGATGAAGAAATAAAAATGGAAACAGTGATAGGATGTAATAGTAAAGGTGGACTATTTGGGGTATTAGGTGGTGCAGCAAAGAGGGTAATAACTGGAGAAAGTTTATTTGTAACTGAGTTTACAAATATGGGGAATAAAAAACAAAGAGTATCATTTGCATCACCTTATCCAGGTAAAATAATTCCTATAGATTTAACTAAATATGATGGAAAAATAATATGCCAAAGAGACGCTTTTTTATGTGCTGCAAAAGGTGTTAGCATTGGTATAGCCTTTACTAAAAAGCTGAGTTCAGGTTTTTTTGGGGGAGAAGGTTTTATACTGCAAAAATTAGAAGGTAATGGATTAGTATTTATTCATGCTGGAGGAACTATTGTGAAGAAAACATTAATGCAAGGAGAAAAATTAAAAGTAGATACGGGTTGTTTAGTTGCAATGAGTAAAGATATAAGTTATGATATTCAATTTGTAGGAGGAATAAAGAATACACTATTTGGAGGAGAGGGTCTATTTTTTGCAACTCTTACAGGTCCTGGAGAAGTATGGATACAAAGTTTACCATTTAGTAGATTAGCATCTAAAGTATTTTCATTAGCTCCATCAAATCTTTATAATAATCAATAAAGAGTAAAAAATGTAGAAAAAAGTAAGAATATGTAACTTATACTTTATGTTTTCATATTATAATGTATGGGGATTTATTCCTCATACATTATTGTATATATGGAGATGTTTTTTTATGAAAAATAATTATGGATGTGGATCTAGAATAAGAAGAGTATCAAATAATACCTATTCAAATAAGTATGAAAGTAAAAGAGAATCTTGTGGAAATAGATATAATGAAAATTATAATACTGATAACTATAATTTAAACTATAGTGATTGTTATTCAGATGCAATAAATTATAATAGTAATAAATATGGTAAGCAAAATTGGAATAATAGATGTTGTAACCAGAATTGGAATAATGGATGTTGCAATGAATGTTGTTGTAACCAGAATTGGAATAATGGATGTTGCAATGAATGTTGTTGTAATCAAAATTGGAATAATCAATGTGGCTATTGGAAAAATTAAAATAATAAATATTGTGTAGGTAATAAATAATTAAATATATATGGAAAAGTCTCAAAATAACTTTTATAGTTGTTTTGAGACTTTTCTATTGACTATAATATTAAAAGTTATAGTTAAAATTATCTGGTGAAAGTAAAAAGTTCATCAGTTGATAAGCTAGGATTAAACTTATAACCTTCTCTATTAAATAATTTAAGAGAATTAATATTATTTATCTTATTTTTAACAAGATATTCAACCATATATCCACGAGCTTTTTTAGCATAAAGACCTTTTACCTTATAAGTATTACTAGAAGAATCATATTCTTTAAAAGTAATATCTACAAATTTATATGACTCTTTAAGAAGTTTTAAGTCAATACATCTTAGATACTCAGAAGAAGCTAAATTAACTAAAATTTTTGTATCATGTTTTTTTAGATTATTCATAAGATTATCTGTAATTTTAGATTTCCAAAACTTATATAAATCTTTTCCGCAATTATTATTAAGCTTTGATTTCATTTCAAGTCTATAAGGCTGTATCAAATCTAAAGGAGATAATACTCCATAAAGTCCGGAAAGAATTCTTAAATGATTATTTGCAAAATCTATATCCGATTCATCAAAATTAGAAATATTTATGCAATTAAATACTTCACCATTAAAAGCAAGTATGCTTTGTAACTTTGGATTATCAGATGTATTAAAATTTAAATATCTATTAAAGTTTAAATTTGATAATTCATCACTTAAGTTCATAAGATTACTTATATCAGAAGTTGATAATGATTTTAATAAGTCTATAAGATAATTAGATTCATCTAAAAAAATAGGAAATGAAGAATCTTTAAGAACTATATTTTTATTGAAATTCATAGTTGTAGTTGGAGAAATTATAGTTAGCAATATGTTCACCTCGTATTTTTATAATAATAAATATTATATACCAAAAATAGATAACTTTAAATCATAATAATTGTACATATTCTCAAATTAACTTTTATATATAAAGAAAAAAGGATTAAAAGTAAGGATAGTATTTCTAAACAAATAAAAAAATTATATAAACATAAATTTATATATACTAACTATAAAAAGTATTAATATAAACTTTTCTAAAAAAAAATATAGCTAGATGCGTTGGAAATGCTGAGTTATAAATACTAAAATATAAAAAGATAAAAAAAGATTAAAAACTATTGAAAATAAAAATAAAAAAGTGTATAATTTTAAGTTTAAAAAAGTCGTGTATACAAAGTAAAAGTTATCTAATATAATGGAGTAAATCAAGAAAAAAGGAAGGGATATTATGGCCGATCGGCGATTTTTTAAAACCATAGGGCTTATACTTTTAGGATCATCTATATTAGCTTTTGGTTTTTACAACTTTTATTATTTAAATAACATAACAGAAGGTGGAGTGTTAGGACTTTTACTACTGTTAAAAAATCTATTCAACATACAACCAGCGTTAGCGAATATTGTAATTGATGGAGCACTTCTTTTAGTAGGATATAAATTCTTTGGTAAGAATTTTTTTATATATTCTATAATTGCATCGATAAGTTTTTCACTTATGTATGATTGGTTTGAAGCTATAGGACCACTTGTACCAGAAATTGATAGTATGCTTTTATCAACAGTACTTGCAGGGATAAGTGTAGGTGTTGGAGTAGGAATTATCGTAAAAGCTGGTGCAGCAGCAGGAGGCGATGATGCTTTAGCATTAGTTATTGCTAAGACTACATCTTTAAATATAGGTCAAGTATACCTATTAGGAGATGTATCAATATTAATCTTATCACTTTTATATTTATCAGTATTTGAGATATTTTATTCTTTGATAGCTGTTACGATAAGTGGGAAAGTCATAGATTATATTTATTATTATAATGGATCAAAAAAGATTATTGAAAATATGTAAAAATAGATAAATAAAAAATACAAAAAGGGATATGGTGTAAGTTTTCACATTATATCTCTTTTTATATGTGCAAATAAAGGTCGTAACAAGTAAAAAGTGTACACTAATTATCGAAAAATGATGAAAAAACAAATTATTTTTAAAGAAAAACAAAATGTGTTGCACAATTAATGAAAAAAGTGTACAATAATTAAGAAAGTATATATCTTGCAATAGAGGGGGATTAAAAGTATGAAAACAAAAGTAGGAATGAATGGATTTGGTAGAATTGGTAGAGCAGTTTTAAGAATTGCACAAGAAAGATTGAATGACAATATAGAAATAGTAGCAATAAATGCTAGAGCAAATGCAGAAACTTTAGCACATTTATTTACATATGACTCATGTTATGGAACATTTAAAGGAAATGTAGAAGTTAAAGATGAAAATACTTTAGTAATAAATTCAAAGGAAATAAAAATAGTAAGACACAATGACCCAGCGGATATACCTTGGGGTGAATTAGGGGTAGATGTAGTAATAGAATCTACAGGATTATTTACCCAAAAAGAAAAAGCACAAAAGCATATAGATGCTGGAGCTAAAAAAGTAATATTAACAGCACCTGGAACTAATGAAGATATAACTGTAGTTATGGGAGTTAATGAAGAAAAGTATGATAATAATTTACACAATATAATATCTAATGCATCTTGTACTACAAACTGTTTAGCGCCATTCGTTAAAGTTTTAGATGAAAGTTTTGGTGTAGAAAAAGGATTAATGACTACTATACATTCATATACAAATGATCAACAAATATTAGATAAAAATCATAAGGATTTAAGAAGAGCAAGAGCTGCTGCTGAATCAATGATACCAACTACAACAGGTGCTGCAAAGGCTGTTGCAAAAGTACTACCTCAATTACAAGGTAAATTAAATGGATTCTCAGTAAGAGTTCCTACACCAACAGTTTCTTTAGTAGATTTAGTTTGTGAGCTTAAGAAAGAAGTAACTGTTGAAGATGTAAATTCGGCTTTAAGAGAAGCATCTGAAGGTAAGTTAAATGGAATATTAGGATATAGTGAAAAACCACTTGTATCTGTAGATTACAAAGGAGACTCAAGATCATCTATAATAGATGGATTATCAACTATGGTATTAGATAATAACATGGTTAAAGTAGTTTCTTGGTATGATAATGAGTGGGGATACTCAACAAGAACTGTTGATCTAGTAAATTATGTAGTAGAAAATATGAGTTTAGCTCATAGTAAATAGATAATAAGTTAGGAGAGAATTTAAAAATTCTCTCCTATTTTAATTTATAAAATTTTTTATATAGATAAATAATCTCATTTAATGTATAATATTGTCATTATATATCAAAAAATATAATTTTATGCATAAAATTTAATAAGGAGATGATTTTTTATATGGAAAAAAGTATATCGAAAAGAAGTGTAAAAGCTATAAGCTTAGAAGCTTTCGTATTTAGTGGACTTTTACTAGCTGGATTCTTATATATATCTAGCATAATGGGTGCGGGAATAATGTTTAAAGTTATTATGAATACAGCACATGACTTACTTTTAAATACAGTATTTTTAATAATGGCGATGGCAGTATTAGCAGGTGCATTAAGTTCACTACTATCAGAGTTTGGTGTAATAGCACTAATTAATAGATTATTCGCAATTTTTATGAAACCATTATATGGATTACCAGGGGCAAGTATAGCTGGTGCAATAACTACTTATTTATCAGATAACCCTGCAATAATATCATTTAGTAAGGATAAATCATTTACACAATATTTTAAAAATTATCAAATACCTGCGTTATGCAACTTAGGAACATCTTTTGGAATGGGGCTTATTGTAACTACATTTATGATGTCCCAAGGAGAACAATACGTACTACCAGCAATAATAGGAAATATTGGTGCAGTAATAGGTAGTGTTGTAAGTGTAAGAATAATGTTATATTTTACAAGGAAGTTTTATAATTATAGCCCAGAACAAGATTTAAGCCAATCTAGATTAGCTAGAACTGAAGAATTAAGAGAAATTAGAGAAGGAAATCTATTCCAAAGATTTTTAGATGCAATGTTAGAAGGTGGGAAAAATGGAGTAGAACAAGGTCTAGCAATAATTCCAGGAGTATTAGTTGTATGTACAGCTGTAATGCTTTTAACATTTGGACCATCTACTGACCCTAATACAGGAGTAGCCATATATACAGGAGCAGCATATGAAGGAATAGGTATTCTTCCAATTATAGGAGAAAAACTTAGTTTTATATTAGAACCATTATTTGGGTTTACATCAGCAGAAGCTATAGCATTCCCAATAACCTCATTAGGTGCAGTTGGAGCAGCAATGTCATTAGTACCTCAGTTTATAACTGATGGCGTAGTAACCCCTAATGATATAGCAGTATTTACAGCGATGGGAATGTGTTGGAGTGGGTACTTAAGTACACATGTAGGAATGATGGATGCATTAGATGCTAGACAAATAACAAGTAAAGCAATATTATCACATACAATAGGTGGAATATGTGCAGGTGCATCAGCACACTTTATATTTATGCTTATAGGATAAATAAATTATTAATAGGAGATATCTTAAAATTTAAGATATCTCCTATTTTTATATAGTTAACGTGTTAGATTAATAAACTTAAAGAAACTTGGATGATTTAAAAGTTATTTTGATGATTTTTTATGTGAACTTATAGGTCTTGCAGTATTTTGACTTACAGAGCCAGTCTTAGATGGCTTTAATCTTGGTTCGATGCTAATTTCTTCTGCTATTTCTAATTTTGTATTTCTAGCCTTTTTAGGCTTTTTATTGTTATTATTTTTAGCCATAAATTCCTCCTTATATATAATTACTCATTAATAATTTAACCAACAATATAATTAATATTCTATTGTTTTAATTAAAACTTATTTATGAATTAGAACTATAAAAATAGATAATCCTATATTTATATTATTTAAAATAATTAAACAAGGAGGGATAAATTTGGGAATAGCTATAAATCTTTTAGGAGGATTAGGGCTTTTTTTATACGGAATGAATTTAATGGGAGAAGGTCTACAAAAATCAGCAGGAGAGAAGTTAAAAAAAATAATAGAACTTCTAACTAAGAACATATTTATAGGGGTGTTACTAGGAACATTTGTAACTGCAATTATACAAAGCTCAAGTGCGACTACTGTTATGGTAGTAGGGTTTGTAAATGCAGGAATAATGAGTTTAAATCAAGCAATTGGAGTTATAATGGGAGCTAATATTGGAACTACTGTTACAGCTCAACTAGTAAGTTTTAATTTAGAAGGACTAGCACCTATAACTCTAGGACTAGGAATCATATTATATTTATTTTCATTTAAGCCTAAAATTAGAAATATAGCAGAGATATTACTTGGATTTGGCATTTTATTTACAGGGATGGAATTTATGAAAGATTCAGTAAAACCATTAGCGGAATTTAAAGGATTTACTGATGCCTTGGTAAGTTTTGGACAAAGGCCATTTTTAGGGTTATTATTAGGATTTGGAATAACTGCAATTGTTCAAAGTTCAAGCGCATCTATGGGAATGTTAATAGCTTTGGCAGGACAAGGATTAATTCCATTAAATGCAGCATTACCAATATTATATGGGCAAAATATAGGTACCTGTGTAACATCATTGATTTCAAGTATCGGAGCTAATAAAAATGCTAAAAGAGCAGCTATTATGCACTTATTATTTAATATAATAGGTACTGCATTATTTTTATTACTTTTAAATAGATTTGTAATTTCTATAGTTACTAAAATAAATCCAGATGATGTAGCTAGACAAATAGCTAATACTCATACAATTTTTAATATAGTATCGGTTTTACTGTTATTACCATTTACCAAGTTCATAGTAAAAATAGCTATGAAAATTATTCCACAAAATAAAGATGAAGAAAATAATAAATCATATCTTGATGAAAAAATGCTAGAAGAACCAGATATTGCTATTGTAAATGTAATTAAAGAAACTATTAAAATGAGTGAAATTGTAAAAGAATGTTTAGAAAATTGTATGAAAGGATTTGAAAAAAAATCGGAAAAAGAAGTGAAGCTTATTTTTGAAAAAGAAAAACAAGTTAGTGAAATAAAAAAAAGTTTAATAGTATATACTTTAAAATTATCTAAAAAAACTATATCAAGTGAGATGTCTCAAGATATTTATAATATTTTTAACATTATAAATAATATAGAAATAATAGGAAATCATTCAACAAAAATTTTAAAAGTATCACAATTGGGTAATATAAAAAAATTAGAAAAGTACACATATATTTTAGCAGATATTAACAATATGCACAAAAAAGTAATAGATAATTTCGAGAATTCTATAAAAATAATTAATAATAAAGATACAAATACAGCACGTAAAATACTTCAAACTAAAGATGAAGTTAATAAAATAGAAAAATATATTTATAAAGATAATATATCTAAATTAAATAATAATCAAGATGAAATTGATATAGCTATGTTATACATAGATATAATAATAAATTTACAAAGAATATCAGATTACTGTGAGAAGATGGCAATAACTATTATAAAGTAAAAATAGTATTTAATAACATATCCCAAAAGATTATAAATATTAATATTATTTTTTTTTGTAAACAATGAAAAGAATGTTGTAAACTATGGATATAGGATTATAAATATTATTGATGAAAAGATATTATTATAAAAGATGTAACTAATGTTACATATTTTATAATAATAATAGTGTATAATATGGTAAATAATAAATCTTAAAAGGAGAAATTGATGTCTAAGTATGGAAATTTACAAAAGATAAAAGATGGAAAAAGAACTTATGCCATCACTCCACATATACCAGGAGGATTTGTATTACCTGATACACTTATAAAAATATCAGAAGTAGCTAAAAAGTATAAAGGTGTTTTAAAACTTACTTCAGGTCAAAGAATAATGATAACTAATTTAAAAGAAGAAGATTTAGATAATATTTGGCAAGAATTAGATATGGAACCAGCAGTTAAAAATCAATACTCAGTAAAAAATGTTGAAATTTGTCCAGCGAACTATTGTAAGAGAATGAAACAACCTATAATAGGTGTAGGAATGAAAATAAGTAAAAATTTTCATGGAATGAATTTACCAAATAGAACTAAAATAGGAGTTTGTGGATGTCCCAATGCATGTACAAGTGTTTATTCAAAAGATATTGGGGTATTAGTAGACTTTTATGGTAAATTCTTTGTGACAGTAGGAGGAAGTGCCGGATTTAATCCAAGGCCTTCAGATATAATAACTAAAGAATTAAGTGAAAAAGAGGCTTATTTACTTGTAGAGACAATTTTAAATTATTATAATGAAAATGCACCTATGGGTGAAAAACTTGGAGATTTTATCGATAGAATAAGTATTGATAAATTCAGAAAAGATATTTTACAAAAAACGAATTTAAAGGAGATTTTATAAATGATAACTAAAGATATGACAATAGCACAAATATTAAAGCAAAATCCAGATGCAGCACAAATACTTATGGACTTTGGAATGGGATGTTTAGGATGTCCATCAGCTAGTATGGAAAAATTAGAACAAGCTTGTGAAATACATGGATTAGAACTAAACAATGTTTTAGAAAAGTTAAATCAAAATTAATAAAAATAAGAATCTGTTTTAAATAAAGCTTGATAATAGATAGTATAAGAGTAGACAAATAGTAATCTTGTCCACTCTTATATTAAATTATAAAATTTAATATCCATTACTAAACTTCAATTTATATGACTTTCTTTACTTTTTAATGAAACTAAAGAAGCGTCTATTTCTTCTGATACTCGGTCACCTTCTACGAATTTATCTTCTTTCATTTTTTTATCACTGAGATAAATCACTGCATCTTTCAAATCCTTCACAGGTTCAATTTTTCTTATTATCATTATATTTTCCGAAAGTCGTTTATCTTTTGCTTGACCTATTGCTATTCCAATACACATCCCAAGACTCATATTGTCAGGGAAAAGAATATTACCAAATATTAAACCACCTGAAACCCCAAAACACATTCAAGGCTCATATATAGCTCCATATATTTTTAGATTGTATTTTTTTATTATTATTTTAACTATTAATACGTATGTTCGTATATGTAATATGATATAATGATAAAGTATTATATGAAAGTAAAGGTGGGCTAGCTATGAAGGTAGTTAATAATGCAATATCATCAGACTATCTAAGGTATAAGGTAGATGAAGATATAAGCATTTATGAAGGAAGATTTTGTATTTATTTAGATAAAAAATACAAATGTAGCGGAATAATATATTATAAAATGACACCGCCAGTATCTATAAATTTTAAAGCTCAGATATTATTTATTGAAGATGAAGACGTAGATTTAGATTTAGATTATGATAATGCAATACTTGAAATGTATGGATATAAACCAATATCTATAACAATAAATACGATAAATGATTTTAATATAGAGGGATACACAAATGATAATTATATAAAATCGAAAAACTCTTATGTAGAATATATAGATTTTCATATAATAAACTTAGATAAGTTTTCAGGGAATCTTATAAAACATGTGGACAAGTTGTTCGCAGGTAGAATAGAGTTTGATATAAATGATTTTACAGTTACAATAGATAAAAGATATGATTATAGAAAAGAATTAAATGAAGAATTAAAAACAAAATCAGGAACTATAATAACTCATATAGGAAGAATAAGAAGAAAAGATAATAGATTATTTAAAACTAAGAATATGTTAAATTTTATAGATAGAATCTCAACTTCTCTAAGTTTTATGTGTGGAAGATATGTAGGTATTTGCTTAGCAAAAGGATATCAAAATGGTAATAATGTATTTAGACTTTGGAGAGAAAATATGATAACACCATTTAAGTTTGTTCCTACATGGACAGATACGATATCTAATCATCATAATATTGAAAAATATATGTCGCTTATGTGTAAAAGATTAGAAGATGGATATTGTGGTCCTGCAATAAAAAATGTTATTGATTGGTATATAGAATCGCTTGGTGATATAACTATGGAAAATAATATAATATCTATACAAATAGCACTTGAAACATTATCATATATCATTTTAGTAGAACAAGAAAATATATTATCAGATGAATTATTTGATAGAAATAGTGCATCTAAAAATATTAAAATGGTCTTGGATATATATAATATACCTTATGGGAGCAATGAAATAGATCTATTTGATGATTGGATTAAATCTAGATTTGATGATGGTGTAGATTTAATAATTTATTTTAGAAATAAAATAGTTCATCCAACTAGAAAAGACACTAGAGCGAGTTTAAATGTTGAAGATATGTGGAATATAATTCAAATAGGCACTAAGTATGTTGAACTTATAATGTTGGCATTTATAGGATATAAGGGTGAATACTCTAATAGGCTTAAAGAACGATGGTTTGGAGAGGTAGAAGTGGTACCTTGGAGTTAAATACAAATAAGATATAGATATTCATGAAGTATCACAACCTGATTTAAGATATAATATATGGGTAAAATAAAAATATACTGATATAAAGAAAGGGATTTTGACAAATGATTAAATTTTATGGATATTCAAAGTGATCTTCAGTTAGAAAAGCCAAGGCTTGGCTTACAGAAAATAATTTAGAGTTTGAAAATATTGAGATAGTAAAAACTCCTCCAACAACCGAAGAATTAGAAGAAATGTACAAAACTAGTGGATATGAGATTAAGAAATTTTTTAATACTAGTGGAGTTAAATATAGAGAATTAGGTTTAAAAGATGTAGTTAAAAGTGAATCAGATGAAAAATTATTAGAAATATTATCTAGTGATGGAATGCTTATAAAAAGGCCCATAGCATATGATGGTAAAAATGTAATTATAGGATTTAAAGAAGATGAATGGAAAGAAAAATTACTATAATTAAAGAATGAAACTAAGATAAAACGTGTATCTGTACTAATAGATACACGTTTTTGTTATATAAAAAATAAAAATATAAAATTTTATAGACGAAATGTAACATAAGTGATATTATAGTGTATATAAATAATCTACACACTATATATACACATATATACAGTGAATGGATAGAGGTGATAAATTGAATATAATTATAAGTAACTCATCAGCAGTACCTTTGTATGAACAGATACAGAATCAAATAAAATCTCAGATTTTAAATGGAGATTTAAAGCCTGGACATGGTATATCATCTATTAGAAATTTAGCTAAAGAATTAAAGGTAAGTATAATAACGACTAAAAGAGCTTATGAAGAACTAGAAAAAGAAGGCTATATAGAAACTGTAGTAGGTAAAGGTACATTTGTAGCTAGCCAAAATAATGATAGATTAAAAGAAATGGCAATGTATGAAATTGAAAGTAAATTAGAAGAAATTATAAGGCAGGCAAAATCTGTTGGTATAAGTTTAGAAGAAGGGTTAGAAATATTTAAAAGTTTATATGAGGAGGTATAGTAATGGGAGCTATAGATATTAAGAAAGTTACAAAAACATGGGATGATTTTACATTAAATATTGATGATTTAGAAATAAAAAAAGGTTATATAACAGGATTTATAGGGCCTAATGGTTCAGGTAAAACTACAACTATAAAATTAATAATGAATATGATAAGTAAAGATAGTGGAAGCATAAAAATATTTGGAAAAGAATATAAAATGGATGATATTTCAATAAAAGAGCAAATTGGATATGTAGGAGATATATCAGGATTTTCACATGATTCTAAGATATGTGATATAAAGAAAAATATATGTAGATTTTATAAAAACTGGGATGAAAAACTTTATAAATTATACATTAGCAAATTTGGATTAAAGGAAAATAAAATATATAAAGATTTATCTAAAGGTCAGCAAAAAAAGTTTGAACTTACAATGGCACTTTCGCATCATCCAAAATTAATAATAATGGATGAGCCAACTGCAAACTTAGATCCATTAGTTAGAAATGAGTTTTTAGAAATACTTCAAGATAGAATAGATAAAGATGGAGTAAGTATATTTTACTCAACTCATATAACATCAGATTTAGATAAAGTAGGAGATTATCTAGTATTTATATATAATGGAAAGATTATTTTAAGTGATGATAAAGATACAATACTAGAAAACCATAGAATTATAAAAGGTAAGAAAGAATTATTAAATCATGAGACTAAAGAAGTATTTATATCAGTTCATGAAAATAGTTTTGGATTTGAAGGGTTAGTGGACCATAGATATGAGGCCTATGAAATATTTGGTGAAGAAGTAGTATATGATAAGCCGAATTTAGAAGATATATTAACTTATTATACAAGGGGGTAGTAGTATGAAAAATATTATAAACTTAGTGAAAATGAACTATTCAAATTTAAATGCTGTAAAAAAAATGATAATTTTACCATTAGTTATATTTGTACCCGTCTCCGTTATAAATCCAATGTTTCTAAATATGTTAATAGGTGTAATATTTTTTAATATAACTCAAACTGTTATAGCTTATGAAGATTCATATGGAATAGATACTCTAATAGGATATTTACCAGTTAAAAGAAGTGAATATGTAATATCAAGATACGTATCAGGTATATTAAATATAGGAATTGCTACATGCATTTTTATTATTTGCTACTATCTAGCTGATAAGTATTCAACAGACAATTGGACTTTATTACCATATGGTATAACTTTAGGAATAGCAATTACAGCTGCAATCACAGGTTTAGCTATAATTATACCTTGTATTTTAAAATTTGGTGCAGTTAAAGGAAGAACTATTGTTACACTTTTAATGATAATAGTTCTTATGATACCTGCAATTTTATCTCAAGTATTAGTTGAAAATAAAATTTTAGAAAGTGTATTAATAAAATTAAATACACTTAGTATGCCATTAATATTTGTAGGTATTAATATAATTATATTAACTGTATCTTATATGATTACTCAAAGATTATATGTTAAAAAAGAAATATAATAAATGATAAAAATCATGTAGTTGCTACATGGTTTTTTATTTGAGATTAAGTCCAAATATATAAAATAGCATATAATAAATATATATTTAAATGCGATATAGTAAAAGATAATATAGAAAGGAATGATAATTATGACTAAAAATAATATGCCAAAATACACAACATATATTTTATACTTTGTATATGTATATTCAGCTATATACTTTTTAGAAAAAAAGGAAGTTGGAAATGTAGGAATATCTATAGTATGTTTATTAGGTACTTCTATATTGTATATAGTTAATAAAAAGTACAAAAATTTAGTGGATAAAAACTTATATATTGTACTTATACTATTTATTTTATTTTCGTCTTTATTAGGAACTTGTTATAGATTTTACGATATAATAAGTAACTATGATGATTTTTTACATGTGTGGTCAGGATTTATAAGTGTTAGTGTGGCATTTTCACTGCTAAACTTTTTTAATAAACAAGAAGTATACAAGATGAGTAAATTTTTTATAGTAATATTTCTATTCGTATTTAGCATGGGAGTAGCAAGTTTATGGGAAATTATAGAATTTTTAGTTGATGAATTTTTAGGAATGAACACTCAAGTTGGAGGGCTTACAGATACGGTTGTAGATATGATAGATGCATTGATTGGAAGTATAATTATAATACCATTTATTATTACAAATAAATTAAAAAATAAATATGATTATAATGAAGAGATAGAAAAATAAAAATTTAGCCGTAAATAAAGATAAAATTATTTACGGCTAAATTTTTATATATTCACGAATTATAAATTATTTTATATAAAATTTCGGTATGTATATAGTAACTCCATTTAAATTAATTATAGAATTATAGATCAACTTACTATGTTTTTCTATATTTTTATCGTCTAACTCTAAACTCAAAACAACTTCACTATAAATAAATACATCTAAAATATTGATATTTTCTCTAAATTTCAAATTTATATTTTTATTGCATCTAAGAAAATTTTTTAAGATGTCATAATTAATATTCATTACCTCACCCCTAACTAACTTTATAATATAATAATTACCCTAAATTATCAAATATTATCAAAATAAGTTGCACATTAAAATATTAATAACTAGTAGGTATAAATAATTTTTTTACTAAAATTGGATTTTAATGTATAATAGAAAGGCTAGATTTTTATCAATTAATTTCAGAATATTTTTGGAGGATAGTAGATGAAACTTAATCAAAAATTAGAAAACTTAAAAGCTAGAATCAAAGAATTAGGTAGTGTAGCTATTGCATATTCTGGCGGAGTTGATAGTAACTTTCTATTAAAAGTAGCAAAAGATACTTTAGGTGACAATGTAATAGCAGTAACTCTTAACGCTATGATGCATTCTAATATAGAGATAAATGAAGCTAAAGAACATGCAAAAAGTTTTAATGTTAAACATATTATGTTGAAAATTGATAATTTTGATATAGAAGAGTTTTTAGAAAATGGACCTAAGAGATGTTATTATTGTAAAAAAGAAGTTTTTAGTAAAGTTAAAGAAATAGCAAAAGAAAATAATATTAAGTATGTAATAGATGGAACTAATCTAGATGACATAGGTGATTATAGACCTGGACTTAAAGCATTAGAAGAATTAAACATAGTAAGTCCGCTTAAAGAATGTGATTTGACTAAAGATGATATACGAACTCTTTCAAAACAAATCGGGCTAAGTACTCATAATAAACCTGCTTTTGCATGTCTTGCAACAAGAATTCCATATGGAATAAGAATTAAAGAAGAAACGCTTAGAATGATAGAAAAAGGTGAACAATATTTAGTAGAACTAGGATTTACTCAGTTTAGAGTAAGATATCACGAAGATATAGCACGAATTGAAGTAGGAAAAGATGAAATACATAGATTCTTTAGTGTAGATACATTAGAAAAAACAAATAATAAATTTATAGAAATTGGATTTAAATATACTACATTAGATATGAACGGTTATTCTATGGGAAGTATGAATAAGACCATTGAAAAATAGGAGGAATACATGAAAAATTATACATTAATATCACCATGCTTTTTTGGTGTAGAAAAATTATTAGCAAGAGAAATAACAAACTTAGGATTTGAAATCTTAAAAACTGAAGATGGAAGAATAACATATAAAACCGGTGAAGATGGTATAGCTAAAGCTAATATGTGGCTTAGATGTGCAGAAAGAGTAAATCTTAAAGTAGCAGAATTTGAAGCAAAATCATTTGATGAATTATTTGAAAATACTAAAAGAATAGATTGGTCAAAATATATACCATATGGGGCACAATTTCCAGTGGCAAAAGCATCATCTATAAAATCAAAGCTATACAGTACATCAGATATTCAAGCAATTGTAAAAAAATCAGTAGCTGATAGCTTGAAGAAAAGTTATATGGAAGAAGGATTAATAAAAGAGGATAAAGAGAAATATCCTATATATGTATTTATACACAAAGATAAAGTAACTTTATCAATAGATACAACAGGAGATGCACTTCATAAAAGAGGATATAGAGAAAAAGCTAATAAAGCACCAATTAGGGAAACACTAGCAGCTACTATGATGTATTTAACTCCTTGGAGACCAGGAAGAACATTAGTAGATCCTATGTGTGGATCTGGAACTGTATTAATTGAAGCGGCTATGATGGGGCTTAATATGGCTCCGGGTCTTAATCGTGAATTTATATCTGAAAGATGGAGAACAATAGATAAAAAAATATGGTGGGATATAAGAAGAGAAGCATTCGAAAAAGTTGATGAAGAAACTAAATTTAAAATATACGGATATGATATAGATGAAGAAGCAATAGAAATAGCTCGTGAAAATGCTGAGATAGCAGGTGTAGATGAATATATTGAATTTAATGTAGGAGATGCACGAGATTTTAAAAGTGATGAAGAATACGGATTTATAGTTACAAATCCACCCTATGGAGAAAGACTTGAAGATAAAGAAAGTGTACAAACTCTGTATAAGAATTTAGGATATACATTTAGAGAATTAAAAAATTGGTCTTACTACTTAATAACTTCTTATGAAGAATTTGAAAATGAATTTGGAAAAGAAGCTGATAAAAGAAGAAAATTATACAATGGTATGTTAAAAACAAACTTGTATCAATATATAGGACCTAGACCCCAAAAAAAATAAATTAATATTTTCTCCCTTAAGATAATATATATAATAGAAAGAGTATTTTAAGGGGGTGTCATAATGTTTAGAATGAATGGAAGAAAGAAAGTATCGAAAAGTAAACATTCAAGTCAAATGGAACAAACCGCTGAAAATAAACAAAAAAACACAGAAGATTATAATGAAATAATATTAAATGATTTAGTTCCAGAAGATAAAAGAGCAGAGATTGGACTAGAAAAGAAATCTAGTAAAAACAAATTGAATCTAGGATTAGGTGGAAAAAAAACGTCTAAAAAAACTAATACTAAAAAAGGAAATAATAACAAAAGCGAAGAAAGTAAACAACATAATAAAAAAATTACTAAACCAGATACAAATGAAAATGACAAAAGTACAAATCAAAAGAATAGTAAGCATAAAATTAGTAAACCTAATAATGAAACTGTAGAGAATGATAAGAATAAAACATCAAATAAAAAAACACATAAAAGCACAAAGTCATCTCAAAGTAAAGTAAAACAGGAAGCAAAACCAGTTCAAAAGGTTGAAGAAGTTACCAAAGAATCTAAGCAACCTAAAAAATCAAACAAAAGTTTAAATCACAACAGTAATAGAAGAAGAAGATTAAAAAATAATAACCAAGAACAATTACTAGAAGTAAAAAATGATACAAAATTAGAAGAACTGGAAAGAGAAGAGTATTTAACTGAAGATAATTTAGATTCTGTTAGTTTTAGAAGTAAAGAAGATAAAAAAGAGGAATTTAATGATGAAAATTCTAAAAATAAATTTGAAGATTTAATATGGTCAGAAGATAAATTTCCAAGAAAATAAAATAACCAGAATATTAAAGAAAAATGTAAATAAATCATGAAAATAGTGTTAAAATATAATGAAGGCTTAGTAAATAAATACTAAGCTTTTATTTTTTTGATTCATAAAAAAAGTTGAAAAATGCACAAAAATGAAAAAATAAGAAAGTGGTGACTTTTATGATTTATAAAAGTATATTTAATGAAATAAATGAAATTTTATTAGAAAACATAAAACCTTCTGAAGATATAAAACGTCTAATAAAAGATGGGAAATTTAATAAAGAGCCTCTGAATTTAATAAGCAAATTAGAAAATATAAATCAAAATAAAAAATATCATCCAGAAGGAAATGTATTAAATCATGTACTACTTGTAATAGATAAAGCTAGTGAGTATAAGAAATATTCTAAAAATAAACAAGTATTTATGTGGTCAGCATTTCTTCATGATATAGGTAAATTAACAACTACCAAAATTAGAAAAAATACAATTACATCTTATAATCATGATATAGAAGGAGAATATATAGCTTTTAAATTTTTAGGTAGTTTAACTGAAGATGTAGATTTTAAAAATAGAGTGTCAAAGCTAGTTAGATGGCATATGCAACCTTTATTTTATGATAAAAATCTTCCCTTTTTTGAACCAAAAAAGATGTTATCAAGTATTGATTATGAAGAAGTGGCATTACTATCTTTATGCGATAGATTAGGTAGGGGAGAATTAAATATAATAAAAATTAAAGAAGAAGAAAATAGAATAAAAAATTTTAAAGAATACTGTAGTAAATTTTAGGAAAAAGGAGGTTGAGTAACTGCTAATAAAACTTTATAAAAATACATTGTTTTTTAATAATATTGTATTATGCTTAATACAAGAGGTGATTTAAGTTAAATATTATTCAATAGGAGAATTTTCACAAGGACAACTTAATCATTTTTTAAGGTTAAGCCAAGAAGAAAATTATAGAAATGGTGTTCTTTAAAGGTTTATCTAATAAGCTAAGATTTAAGAGTAGAAGGAAAAGGAAAAAGTCATATGACAACGAGTATTGGTATCTATCAGTAGGTGTGGAGCAAGAGGAAGTGTTAGAAGAATTAACAGATGTATCATTAGGGATTGACCTTGAGCTTAAAGACCTTGCAATATGTTCTGATAGTAAGATTTAAAAAAATATTAATAAGATTTATGTAGTTAGAAAAATAGAGAAGAAACTTAGTAGGTTGAAACGTCAAGTTTCTCGTAAATATGAAAAAAATAAAAAAGGAAAGGAGTATGTCAAAACTAGCAACATTATAAAACTTGAAAAGCATATACAACTAATACACATACGACTTGAAAATATTAGAAATAACTATATTCATCAAACTACGACAAATATAGTGAAAACCAAATCATACAGAGTTGAAATAGAAGATTTAGCAGTTTCTAATATTATGAAGAATAAACACTTATCAAAAGATATTGCAAAACAAGGTTTCTATGAATTTAGACGACAACTTGAATATAAGTGTAAATTTAGAGGAATAGAGTCAGTTATAGCAAATAGGTGATATCCTTCGTCAAAAAGTTATAGTCAATGTGGAGAGATTAAGAAGAATTTAAAACTTAAAGATAGATTATATAATTGTAAATGAGGATTATCTATTGATAGAGATTTAAATGTAAGTATTAATCTTGGAAAATATAAATTAGTATAATATCACCAAAAAGATAATGCTAATATGTACCATTCGTTGTATGGGAATTTACGTCTTTGGACTATCATATCAAAAGTAATCGCCAACGTGGTTGCTTAAATGAAAGTAGCTTGTTGTAGTTTGACTTGCAAAATTAGATACTTTGAAAAAGAAATTAAACTGACTTTATAAAGTTTTATAAGGTTTTGGCAACGGATTGGATGAAAATATTAAAACTAACAGCTATAGCTAGTTTGATACTTATTTTCAATACTGGATGTAGTATAGACTCTAAATCTCCAGAAGAACTAATTAAGGAAAAACCAATTTATAATGAAAAAAAGGAAGAACTATATAAAGCAATAGAACAAGAATTGACATTGAATTCTCTAATACTTCCTTCTAATTCAAGTGAAGTTGGAAAAATTAATGAGGTTGACTTAGATAGTGACGGAGTAGATGAAATTATAGCTTTTGAAAAAAAAGAGATTAAGGCTAATAGTGAAAATGAAAGTGAAGTAGGTTTCATGATATTAAGTAAAAATAAAAATGAACGATACACATATACAGATAATTTACTTGAAAAAGGTGAATCGATAGAATATGGAAATTTTTATGATTTAAATCAAGATGGAATCAAAGAAATAATTTTATTAATTAAAGAAGGCGATAAAGAAAAATATAAAGGCAAAACGAACCTTCATATTTATTCATATAAAGATAATGAAATAAATAAAATATATACCTTAAATCCAGGATGGATAGAAGATAAAGAGAATTTATCCGATATGAAAATTAAAATTGGACATATGAATGATGATAATATAGTGGATATTTTATTTATGAATTATAATTTAAAAACTAATAAAGCTTATTTAAGTTTAGCTGAGTTTGAAAAAAGGTTGATAATTAGAGATTTTATCGAATTTGAAAATATTAAATCGGTAAGTGATTCTTATATAACTATAGGTAATATTGACAAGGACAAAATAGGTATAATATTAGATATGCCAACAATTAAAGATAATAACTATATGACTCAAATGTTATATATAGAAGATAATGACCTGATAAAAGTATTTAGTGATTATGATAAAAGTATAATGAAGCCATACTATATACCAGTTCAAGATATAAATAATGATAAGATTATAGATATTCCTATTGTAAATGGAAGTGGAGCTATTTATACAGTAAAAAATTCTACAATTATAAGTTGGTATAAATGGAATGGTAAAAGTAAAGAAAATTCAAGATTAGTATTTTCATGTCAAGTATATTATAATTATCAATACAATTATAAATTAATGATACCTGAAATTTTAGAAAATAAATTAGATATAAAAGAAGAATTTTCAGATGGAAATCCATTATTTAAGTTTTACTATTATGATACAGTTAAAAATAAGCCGATTGATTTATTTACAATATCTTTAGCTAATAAAAAGATATTAGATGAAAGTAAATCGGTTGGGCCGCAAAGTACTATTATTTTAAATGAAAGCACTGAAAATGTATTTATATTATATATAAATAATGAAAATGAAATGAAAAAATTAAATCTAAGTGCAGATTCAATAAGAGAATTTTTCTCGTTAATATATTAAGTTTATTGGGAGGATATAATGAAGGAAAAAATATTGATAATGGAAGATGAGATAGGAATTAGAAGTTTTGTAAGTATAAATTTAAAAAGAGAAGGATATCAGATTATTGAAGCTGGAACAGGTCAAGAAGCTATAGAAAAGATGAATAGTGAAAAAGATATAACATTAGCATTGCTTGATGTTATGTTACCTGATATGAGTGGAATAGATGTATGTAAATATATAAGACAAAATTTTGACCAAGTAGGTATAATAATGCTTACAGCAAAAGCACAAGAAGAAGATAAAATAGAAGGATTTATATCAGGTGCTGATGATTATATAGTAAAGCCATTTAGTATAAAAGAATTGTTAGTTAGAGTATCAGCACTACTTAGAAGATTGAAAAAAGATAAAATTACATCTAAAAATAGTGAAATAATATCAGCACCATTTGTACTAGATTTAGATAAAAGAAAACTATTTAAAGATGGAAAAGAAATTGAACTTACACCTACTGAATTTTCAATAGTAAAATATTTAATGACTAATGCAAAGCAATCTTTAAGTAGGGATCAAATACTTGATGAAGTATGGGGTACTAACTATCTTTATGATTTTAAAATAGTAGATGTAAATATAAGAAGGATAAGAAATAAGATAGAAGATGATCCATCAAAACCTAAATATATACAA
>JAVXLU010000010.1:0-30680 GCA_036646635.1 Romboutsia sp. | reverse complement strand
CCAGCTCATGCAGGACTTCAACCAGAAAATGGAATAAGTGCTATAATGGTAGCTTCAAGAGCTATAGAAAATATGAATTTATTAAGAATAGATGAAGAGACTACTTCAAATATTGGTATAGTTAAAGGTGGTATAGCAACAAATATAGTTATGCCTGAATTAGAAATAGTAGCAGAAGCTAGAAGTTTAAGTGAAGAAAAATTAGATAAACAAACAAATCATATGGTAGAAACATTTAAAAATGCTGCTAAAGAATTTGGTGCAAAAGTAGATATAGAAGTAACAAGAGCATATGGACCATTTAATATAGATGAAAATGATGAAATAGTAGAGCTTGCAAAAAAAGCTTTTTCTAATATGAATATAGAAGGAAAAACTGCTTCTACAGGTGGAGGAAGTGATACCAATATCCTAAATAAAAATGGAATAAAAGCTGTTAATTTAGGAATAGGTATGAAAAAAGCTCATACATTAGAAGAATATATAGCAATAGAAGATTTAATAAATTCTGCTGTAATGATAGTGGAATTAATAAAAGAAGCATAAAATAATAAAATAGTGTATAATATACTTATTGAATCACCTAGCTAGAAAGCTAGGTGATTTTTCGATTTTATAAGCAATAATAATTAATATCAAAAGCAAAAAGCATCCATTACCATTTAAAAGTTACAATTTCTTTGAATCATAAAAACTTGCTTTAAATAATCAATTGATGGATATAATTAATGTGTGTAAAAAATAGGAGGATTAGGATGGAAACTAGATATGAAGAAGCTAATAAAGTAACAGTACAGTCAATAATATGGAATATAATTTTAACAATAATAAAAGTAATAGCAGGTATTTTGGGAAAATCGAATGCAATGATTGCCGATGGTCTGCATTCAGCATCGGATATTATAAGCTCAATAGGTGTATTAATAGGAAATTATATATCATCAACACCACAAGATAAAGAGCATAATTATGGTCATGAAAAGGCTGAAACATTAGTATCATTTGTATTATCACTATTACTTATATTTGTATCTTTATCAATAGGAGTAGAAGCGAGTAAGTTATTATTTAACTTAGATAAAGTTCAAATTCCAACAATATTACCATTATTAGTATCTGTTATATCAATATTAATAAAAGAATATCAATATAGAATAACAATAAAAATAGCTAAGAAGATAAATTCACCATCATTAAAAGCAGATGCTTGGCATCACAGATCAGATGCGTTATCATCAGTAGCAGCATTTGTAGGAATAGGTGGTTCTATGTTAGGATTTAAAGCATTAGATCCATTTGCATCAGTAGTAGTAGCATTATTTGTTGCAAAAGTAGGTTTAGATATATTAAAAAACTCAGTAAATGAGCTTATGGATTTATCGATAGATCAAGAAGAAGAAGATAAAATAATACAAATTGTAGAATTTACAAGGGGTGTTAGAAACTTAGGTGAAATGAAAACTAGAAAGCATGGAGCTATGGCATATGTGGATTTAACTATATGTGTAGATGGTAAATTAACAGTAATAGAAGGGCATGATATAGCTCATAAATTAGAAAAACAGATAATAAATGATATGGAATTTGTAAAAGGAATAACAGTACATGTAGAACCATGTGTCGAAGATTGTAAAAATTGCCTAGGAAATATAAATATAAAATAATTATATCTTAAAAAATGTTGATAAAAGTAATATAATAGTCTTATAAAGATATAACCGTAGGGGGAATTTGTATGGCTAAAAAAAGAAAACTAAAGAAAGAAATGTGGGTTGTAGGTGCGATAGTTTTATTCTTTGGAATATATGCTCTAACATTTAAACTTGGAAGATATCTTGATGAAAAATCTAATACACCAATTCAAAGTATAGAAGAGAAAGAAGAAGATACAAGATCGTTAATGAGTCAGATAAGTTCAAAGAATAAGATATATATATCAGATTCAAAAGTTGAAAATGTAAGAATTGAGGAAACATATTGGAATGGAATAAAAGTATTATTTAGTGAATTCACAAAAGTAAGAAAGCCAGAATCATATAAGGAAGTATATACTGGTTATTCTGATGATGGTGTGAGATTTTCTACGGATCTTAACTATTTTAGGGTATATACAGTAAATAAAGAAGAATACTATAAAGTACCAGTAGCAACTAAGAAAGAGTTTAATAAGTTAATGAATGAGAGTATATATATTTCATTTGATTTTATTAAACAATACAAAGGTTGGAAGAATGTAAAAATAACTTATAATGATAGAACCAAAAATATTAATAAGTGGAAATTTGATAATTTAGCTTATAAAATGGCGTCAAAAAGAATAGTAGGTAAAGTTCAACCGGAAAAAAATAAAGAGAGAAGTAAATATAACTTCATAATACATATAGAAGGTGAGCAATACGATGCTAAAGTAGAAACTATGGGTAAAGATTATTTAAAAATAACTTCAGGAGAAGCTGAATCATACTATGAAGTTACGTCTGTTTTATTTGATTATATAAAAGATGAAATATTTAAAATAACAAATTAAGAATAATAAAAAGTATGGTAAATTTGTACTGCACCCCAATTGTTGGACTAAAATCTAACGATTGGGGTGTTTTTTATGGCTAAATATGATTTTGACTTTAAAATGAAAGTTGTTAAGTCTTACTTAGATGGAGAAGGAGGGCTTGGTTCAATAGCAAAACAATATGGTATTGGCAGTGAAACTCAAGTTAAAACACGGGTTAAAAAGAAAAAAACAGAAAACTTGTTATACTATACAGTTTAAGCTAGATGTTATAAACTATATGTTAATAACTAAATATAGTGTACAAGAAGTCGCTAACCATTTTAGTATGAATAATATCTCACTTATAAAAACTTGGAAACAAAAATTTTTAAATGGTGGTGTCGATGCCTTGTCAAAAAAGAAAGGTATACCAACTATGAATAAAAATACTAAATAAGAAAAAAATTTAACAAGGGAACAAGAACTAGAGCATGAAAATCAACTACTTAAAGCGGAGCTTGCTTTTTTTAAAAATCTGCGTGCTTTAGGGATGAACATTCCAGAAAGATTAAAAACAAATGCGAAGCAAAAATAATTTATAGTCTTCGTAGTAAATTTAAACTATCAATTCTCCTTGAAGCTACTAAATTTCCTAAATTAACATATATGTACTGGCAAAATAGATTTGATATTGAAAATCCAGATAAGAATATTGAGGAAAAAATTAAATCAATATTTGAAACACATAACGGAAGGTATAGCTATCGCCGAATTACAGCTACATTAAGAGATGAAGGTATAGTTATTAACCAAAAGAAAGTTAGACGTATTATGAAAAAACTAGAACTTAAATGTATAGTATTTTCTCATAAATCACGTAAGTATAATTCATATAAAGGCACAGTTGGAAATATAGCGAATAATAAAATCAATAGAAGATTTACAACATCAGTACCTCATCAGAAGATAACAACTGATACAACTGAGTTTAAAATATATAATACAGATGCTAATGGAAGAATAACTATAAAGAAAGCATATCTTGATCCATTTTTAGATATGTTTAATGGAGAAATTTTATCATATAGTATATCAGAAAAACCTAATTTCAATTCTATAAGCATATCAATATGCTTAAAAGTAATAAAATATTTCAAAGTATGTCTCGAAAAGGTACATGTCTTGATAATTCGTCTATGGAAAATTTCTTCGTAATAATGAAACAAGAAATGTATTATAGTAAGATATATAGGAGTTTCGAGGAACTAAAGCTAGCAATAGAAGAATATATTTATTACTATAATAATAAAAGAATTAAAGAAAAATTAAATTGGCGTAGCCCTGTTGATTATAGAATTGAATATGAATTTAAAATTGCATAAATTAAAAAATGCTGGAATGAAAACTCATTCCAGCATAAAGTCCAACAATTGGGTCTCAGTACAATTTACCATACTTTTTATTATTCTTAATTTTAACTGATGTAATTTGTCATATAATGAAAGATTAAAATTTTATTTTTCTATTAATGCTTCAGCAACTTTATATATAGGACCTGCACCAGCAGTTATAACTAAATCATTATTCTTAACATTTTCACGAAGATAATTTTCTATATCATCAAAGCTACTTATATAAGTTACATCTACATGGTTTTGATATAATTTTTCAACTAAGTCTTTTGAATGTATATCACCTGGATCATCTTCTCTAGCTGCATAGATATCAGTTATTATAACTTTATCAGCAGAATAAAATGCTTCAGAAAATTCATTTAAAAGAGATTTTGTTCTAGTATAAGTATGAGGTTGGAATATACACCATAATGTATTCTTTTTCATTTTTTTAGCAGCAGATAAAGTAGCTTTTAACTCAGTAGGATGATGAGCATAATCATCAACAATTAAAGCTCCATTATAATTGCCTTTGATTTCGAATCTTCTTCCAACGCCATTGTATAAGTTTATATTTTTTCTTATAATCCCTAAGTCTATAGAAGACACATAAGCTGCAAGTATAGCTCCAGCTGCATTATAAATATTGTGAAGCCCAGGAACTGCTAATTCAAATTTACCTAAGTTTTTATCCTTGTATACTAATTCAAATATTCCATATCCACTTTCATTAAAGTTTATATTTTTTATTATTGCATCATTAGATGTATTTCGTCCGTATTTAACAATAGTAGCTTTTACATCGTGTAAAATATCTGATGTATTTTCATCATCACCGTTTATTATAAAATAGCCATCAGCAGGAAGTAACTTTCCGAATTTATTGAAAGAAGCTTTTATTTCATCGATACCAGAGAAATAATCTAAATGGTCTTCTTCAATATTTAAAACGATAGATATTTTAGGGTTAAAATTAAGGAAACTATCAACATATTCACAAGCTTCTGTAATAAAGTGATTAGAGTTACCTATTTTAACATTACCACCAATAACACTTAAATTACCACCTACTAATATTGTTGGATCTAAATCAGCATATTCAAAGATTGTAGACAACATAGAAGTTGTTGAAGTTTTACCATGAGTCCCAGAAACTGCTATAGAATTTTTATACTCTCTCATTATTTGTCCTAAGAAAGCAGCTCTATTCATAGTAAGCTTATTTTTTTCCTTAGCAGCTATAAGTTCTTCGTTATTAGGGTGAACAGCAGCTGTATAAACTACCATGTCTACATCGTCAGAGACATGTTCTTTTTTATGTCCAATGAAAATTTCAGCACCTTGAGATCTAAGTCTATCTAAAAGGTACGACTCATTAGCATCTGAACCAGACACTTTATATTTTTTATTAAGGCATATTTCAGCTAAAGCACTCATACTGATACCGCCAATTCCAATGAAATGTATCTTCATAACAAAACCACCTTTCTTTTAATTAAGTTCTACAATATGAACTATATATGTGGTATAATAGTATAATGTTCAATATTTTATGCTAAATATACATATACTAAATTATATATAATATATTTTTAAACTAAATAAAACATAACAAATATTATATCATAATAAATATTGTTGCGCATTACTTAGTTTACAAAGGATACAACTACAATTGTAGGAGGGAAATTTAATGAAATTCAAAAGAACCGAGAGAATCGGAGCAATAGTAAAAATACTATCTGATAATCCAAATAATATATTCACATTAAGTCATTTTACAACTCAGTTCAATGCAGCAAAATCTACTATAAGTGAAGACTTAATAGTTGTTAAAAATGTATTTGAAAAATTAGAATTAGGAAAAGTTATAACTATATCAGGAGCGGCTGGTGGAGTTAAGTACATACCTAAAACATCAAAAGCAGAAAATGAAGAATTTTTGATGGAGTTATGTGAAAAAATAAGTGATCCCTCGAGAATATTATCTGGAGGATTTTTATACTTAATAGACTTAATATACGATCCAAGTATAGCTTCTAAAATAGGAAAAATATTTTCTTCAAATATAGATTATGCAGAGGCTGATTATGTTGTTACAATGGAAACTAAGGGTATTCCAATGGCGCTTATGACAGCTAAAGCTATGAACTTACCGCTTGTTATAATAAGAAAAGATATAAAAGTATCAGAAGGCCCTACACTTAGTATGACGTATGTAAGCGGTCACAATTCTACAAAAGTAAAAAGTATGAGTTTACCTAGAAAAGCTCTAAAAGCAAATAGTAAGGTTATACTTATAGATGACTTTATGAGAGGTGGAGGAACTATTAAGGGAATGGTAGACCTTATGAATGAATTTGGTGCAGAAGTTATTGGAACAGGGGTATTTATATCAACTATTACGCCAAAAGAAAAAATGGTAAAAGATTATATATCATTAATCCAATTAGATGTAGAAGGGGACTCTATAACTATAGAACCAAATTTAAAAACATTCAGAGATGAGTATCAAAATGAAGAAATAGTAGATGTATGTGAAAGTGTAGATTTATTAGAGGAAGACATAGAAAAATAAATAATATAAAAAATAATAAATTTTATAAAAATAAAAAGGATATTAGAAAGTTTAATAGAATTAATACTATAGAAAACAGCTAATATTATTAAATATATTAATTTGTCAAAATTTAAAGGGGGATTTGGAGAAATGAAGATAACTGACGTAAGAGTAAGAAAAATAACTGATGAAGGAAAAATGAAATGTATAGTTTCATTAACTTTTGATAATCTATTTGTAGTACATGATATAAAAGTTATAGAAGGACATAACGGATTATTCATAGCTATGCCAAGTAGAAAAGTAGGGGAAGGTAACTTTAGAGACATAGCTCATCCAATAAATGCTGAGATGAGAGAAATATTAGAAGACGCTGTTTTAAAAGCATATCAAGAAGCAGTAGCTCAATTAGAAGTTGCAGCTGAATAATTATATAGATAATACTTAAATATAAAATAAATTGTAGAGAGTCGAACTATTCGGCTCTTTTTTGTATTTAAAATTTTTGTTTAAATATATACTTTTTTGTAAAAAGATGCTATATTAGTTAGTGATAATAAAGACATTGTATACGAATAATTAAATTTACATAATATAGATAGAGAGATAAATTATAAGAAAAACAAAATGAATGGAGTGGAGATATGAACTTTAAGGCTATAATCCTTGCTGCAGGCAAAGGTACAAGAATGAAGTCTAAACATCCAAAAGTTATACACAAAGTATGTGGAAAAGAAATGGTAAATCACGTAATAGATGTTTCTAAAAAATCTGGTGTTGAAGATGTAGTTGTAATATTAGGACACGGGTCAGAAACTGTAAAAGATAAAATACCAGAAAATAGTATGATAGCAATGCAAACAGAGCAATTAGGTACGGGTCATGCTGTTATAATGGCTAAAGAATATATAGAAGATAATGACACAATAGTAGTACTATGCGGAGATACACCATTAGTAAAAGAAGAAACTTTAAAAAAATTATTTGATTATCATATAGAAAATCAATATCATGCAACAGTTCTTACAACAAAAGTTGAAAATCCAACAGGATATGGAAGAATAATAAGAGATGAAAATGAAGATTTACTAAAAATAGTAGAACAAAAAGATGCTACTGAAGAAGAAAAGAAAGCAAAAGAAATAAATTCAGGAATTTACTGTTTTTATGGAAAGAGCTTAAGAGAATCATTAGATTTATTAGATAATAATAATGCTCAAGGAGAATACTACTTAACAGATACTATCAAAATAATGAGAGATAGAGGTCGAAAAGTTGGTGCTTTCAATGGTTCGACAATAGAAGAACTTATGGGAGTTAACTCAAGAGTAGAATTATCAAAAGCAGAAGAAATAATGAGAAAAAGAATAAATGAATATCACATGATAAATGGAGTTACGATAATAGATGCTAACTCAACATATATAGAATCAGATGTTGAAATAGGAAATGATAGTATCGTATATCCAGGTGTTATGCTAAAAGGAAATACAAAGATAGGTTCAAGTTGCTTAATAGGAATGAACTCTAGTATAACAAACTCAATAATAGGAGATTATACAGAAGTAGAAAATTCAACAATAATAGATAGTATAGTTGGAGAAAATACTACAGTAGGTCCATATGCATACTTAAGACCAAAAAGTAACATAGGAAACAATGTTAAAATAGGAGACTTCGTAGAAGTTAAAAATGCTACTATTGAAGATAATTCTAAAGCATCACATCTTTCTTATATAGGAGATGCACACGTTGGAAAAAATGTTAATATAGGATGTGGAGTAGTATTTGTAAACTACGATGGAAAAAATAAATTTAAATCAATAGTAAAAGATGGTGCATTTATAGGATCAAACTCTAACTTAGTTGCACCAGTAACAGTAGAGGAAAAAGGATATATTGCAACAGGATCTACTATAACGGATGATGTTCCACAAGGAGCATTAGCAATAGCAAGACAAAGACAGATAGTAAAGACAGGTTGGGTAGAAAAAAAAGATCTAAAAGATAACAAATAATTAGCTTATTATTTTAGGACTAAAGATTAGCCTAAAATTTATTAATAAATATATCATAGTTTTTAAATTTTTGGGAGGATACCAATGAATACTAGCGGAAGCGAAATCAAAATACTTGCAGGAAATGCATCTAAAGAATTAGCAGGAAAGATAGCTGAGTTCATAGGTGTACCAGTATCAGATTGTGAAGTCGGTACATTTAGTGATGGCGAAATATGTTTAAACATGAACGAGACAGTAAGAGGATGTGATGTTTTCGTAGTTCAATCTACCAACAGTCCAGTTAATGACAACTTAATGGAGTTATTAATAATGATAGATGCATTAAAAAGAGCATCAGCTGGTAGAATAACAGCAGTTATTCCATACTATGGATATGCTAGACAAGATAGAAAAGCGAAATCAAGAGATCCAATCACAGCTAAATTAGTTGCTAACTTAATAACAGCTGCTGGAGCAGATAGAGTTCTAACAATGGACTTACATGCTGCACAAATACAAGGATACTTTGATATACCATTAGATCACTTACAAGGTGGAAGTATACTAGCTGATTACTTCAATGAGAAAAACATAGAAGACTTAGTAGTAGTTTCTCCAGACTTAGGTAGTGTTGCTAGATCAAGAAAGTTTGCTAATAGCTTAAACGGAGAAGTTCCAATAGCTATAATAGACAAGAGAAGACCTAAGGCTAATGTATGTGAGGTAATGAACATAATAGGTGAAGTTAAAGGTAAGAATGTTATATTATTAGATGATATGATAGATACTGCTGGGACAATAGTAAATGCAGCTAATGCACTTAAACAATTTGGTGCTAAAGATGTTTATGCTTGTTGTACTCATGGTGTATTATCAGGACCAGCTATAGAAAGAATAGAAAATTCTGCGATAGGTGAATTAATAGTACTTGATACTATACAACTTCCTGAAGATAAAAAAATAGATAAGATAAAGGTTAAAACGGTAGCTCCGTTATTTGGAAATGCCATAAAGAAAATATTTGCTAATGAATCTGTTAGTGTATTATTCTAATTAAATATATAATAACAACACCTACAAAATATTGATGTTTTGTAGGTGTTTTTTATATTTTATATATTAATCACGAAATTGTCTAACAGAGCCTTTTATTAAAAAAGGAAGTACGCCATTTGGAAAGGATACATACTATATATTATCTCAAGATGGTATGGAAGTATCTAATTTACGTATAGAATTTGCTCCTATAGCAAGAGAATGTAAGATAAGTTATAGGCAAGGTAAAATGATAAGTCATATAGTTGGTATTGAAAATGTATATTTTATTGGATGTAAAGATGATATAAAGCAAAATAATATATATGAAGAAATTAAAGAAAATGAAGGTAACATTTTAGAAGCAGGAAAAGTAAGTCTAGATACATATGTTAAAACTGAGAAATGTGAAAGATTTGATATAGTTCTAAATATTATTAAATAGATTTGTAAAATTAATGTAATAAAAAAGGAAACATTTAAAATGGTGTATTGGACTAGAAACGACACCAATTACCTAGATAAAAGATGTAGCACTATGGTGGAAGGTGATGTTCTATATGGAACATCATCTAAAAGTGGTGGAAGAAAACTAGACCAAAATTGTGTAGGAGATATATCGAATACTATAGATGTAAAAGTTATATCAAAAGCAAGTGGAGATATCTCAGCTACTATTAATTTTATAGTATATAGTTCAGATAAATATAGAATTAAGTTAGAGACTGATAATCTATCGACTTGGAAACCAGGGAAGTATAATCCGTTTCAGAATACAATAAATTAGACATAATTTGAATGGAAAATATAAATTGCATCTTATTAGTATAAGTCTATTAAGATGCAATTTGTTTATAATAGTACATTAATCAGTGTAATTAATTAGTGATGTAAGGGTGTGAATTATATTGAATAGAAAAAATAAAGGATTTATATTATTATAGGTTTTGATATCTTTAGCAATGGTTATATTTATAATGGTTGAATTTTTTTAGTATATAATAGTTCAATAAGAGTTAATACAAAAAATGATATGGATATAGAAGCGTTAAATTTATACAAAAAGAAGAGTGCTGATAAAATGTATTTATTTTATATAGATATACTAGTTGAATAATAAGATAAATATTTTACTAAAAGACAAATTGAATTATGTACAGCTATATTAATTAATAATATTACTTGAAAATAGATAGAATGAAAATTAAATCTTATAGGTAAATATAATTTAGAATAAAATTTTATATGAAAGAGGATAAATTAAAAGTAAGATAAGTAATTACTAAGGAGAAACAATATGAATATATTAAAATTGCTAGAAAGAGCAATAGAGCTTGGTGCATCAGATGTACATATAACTGTAGATTGTCCACCAAGAGCTAGGGTAAATGGGAAGTTTATAAATCTTATAGAAAAGAACCTTACATCTAAAGATACAGAGACTATGTCCAGGGAAATAGCAGGATTTAAAAAATTTAAAGTAGTAGAAGAACATGGAGAAGTAGATTTTTCCATTTCTATTAATAATGGGGATAGATTTAGAGTTAATTCATATAAGCAAAGAGGACACTATGCAATAGCGATAAGAACAATCACAGCGACAATACCAACATTTGAAAATTTAGGTTTGCCAAATATTATAGCTACATTTACAGAAAAACATAAAGGGTTAGTATTAGTAACTGGACCTACAGGAAGTGGGAAAAGTACAACTTTAGCAAGTTTAATAGACATAATAAATACAAATAAAGAAAAACATATAATAACATTAGAGGATCCAATAGAGTATGTGCATAATCATAAAAGAAGTATAGTTAATCAACGAGAAGTAGGAAATGATACTGAAAGTTTTAGTTCAGCTCTTAGGGCAGTACTTCGTCAAGATCCAGATGTTATTTTAGTAGGAGAAATGAGAGATTCAGAAACTGTATCAATAGCTTTAACAGCAGCAGAAACAGGGCATTTAGTATTCTCAACGTTGCATACAATAGGTTCGGCTAAGACTATAGATAGAATAGTAGATATGTTCCAAGCAGAACAACAGCAACAAATAAGAACACAGTTATCTACAGTTTGTGAAGGAATTATATCTCAACAATTGATACAAGCAATAGATGAAAGAAATAGAATTGCTGCACTTGAAGTTATGATAGCAACACCTGCTATAAGAAATTTAATAAGAGAAAATAAAACATATCAGATACAAAATATAATACAGACGGGATCTAAAGTAGGTATGCAATCTATGGACCAAGAACTTGCTAATTTATTTAGAAAAGGTAAAATATCAAAAGAAAGTGTATTTAGTCGATGTACAGATTATGAATACACATCAAGATTAATTGGTGGATTAAATTATTAATATATTTATAAATAAATTAAGAAATGCAAAAGTATTTACTATTATTTAGGTTATTATATCTATGACTATAATGATATCGGTTATATTTATATATTGGTGAGAAATTAGAGCTTACAGGAGAAGAAGGAAGAAATTTTAAAAGTTCTATATCAGTATATAGCGATATAGAATATGATAATAGATTTGTAAAAGAAGAAACAAGCACTAGATATGAAATTATGAAGTAATTAGTTGGGATAAAAAATAAATAAAAAGATAGGTGAATAATTTAATAATGGAATATATGGTACAGATATATTTATTTATAATTGGAATGATATTTGGAAGTTTTTTTAATGTATGTATATTTAGAATACCAAATAATCAATCAATATCAAATCCGCCATCACATTGTTATAATTGTAGTAATAGATTAAAATATATAGACCTTGTGCCAATACTAAGTTGGTTATATTTAAATGGAAAATGTAGATACTGTGGTCAAAAGATATCTAAAAGGTATCCATTAATAGAGTTACTGACAGGTATATTATTTTTACTAGTATATAATGTATATGGATTAGATATTATAATACTATATTACTTAGTCTTAATATCAATACTTATAATAGTAACATTTATAGATATAGATCATTATATAATTCCAGATAGAATAATAATATTTGGAATAATTTTTTCGGTTATATTTAACTTAACAGGTAAAGGCATACAACTTAAAGATAGTATATTAGGAGCATTAATTTGTGGTGGAGGAATGTTAATACTTATAAATTTAATAGAATTTATCGTTAAGAAAGAAGTAATGGGTGGAGGAGATATAAAATTATTCTTCATGTCAGGATTGTTTCTTGGAGTAAAAGGATGTATTCTAACAATACTTTTAAGTATATATATAGGATCAATTTATGGAATAGGAACTATAATTTATAGTAAAATCAAAAATAATCAATATAATTCAATAATACCTTATGGACCATTTATATCAGTAAGTGCATTAATAACAGTTCTATGTGGAACTAACATAATAAACTGGTATATGGGATTATTTTAAAATAATTTCATATATCATATATATAAATAAAGATGAATTAAATATACTTATATAGGTCAATACTATTAATAACCCTGCTATTATTAAATATAATATGACTTACATAATAATAATTTCGATAATAATTTCTTACATATCTAATAAACAAATATATATAATATGTAAAGAACTAAATAAAAATAGAATAATTACAATTTCAATTTATTTAATAACTACAATATCGATGATTTTAATTTATTACAAATATGGAATAACGATAGAAAGTACAAAATACTTATCGTTGATACCATTTATAATAATTATATCAATAATAGACTATAAAACAACATATATATATGATATAACATTACTTAGTGGTATAATTGTTCAAGGTGCAATTTTTCTAGTAACAATAAATTCTAAAGCTAGCTCAATAAGTAATGCAGTAGCTTTATTAATAGGACTAATCGTACCATTTATATTAGCAAAAACAACAAAAGGATTAGGAGAAGGAGACATAGGCTTATTTGGCTTATGTTGTTTTGCGTTAGGAAATAACTATAGTTTATATCTAATATCATTATCCTTTGTTTTAGCTTCTATATATTGCATGTGTGTACTTTTATTAAAAAAAGGAAAAGTAAGAAAAATACCATTTGCACCATTTATATCATTAGCAACAATTATGATAATACTAACAAAATATGATTTATTAAAAATTTATTTTTATAATGTTAATAGATTATTTTAACAATAATTAAGGGAGGTTTTGAAATGTATGTAATAGTAGGGTTAGGAAATCCAGGAAAACAATATGATAAAACAAGACATAATATAGGTTTTGATGTTATAGATATATTATCAAAGGAATATGGTATAAGTATGACGAAGATAAAACATAAGGCTTTAATAGGAGAGGGTAGAGTAGGAACTGAAAAAGTTTTATTAGTTAAACCACAAACATATATGAATTTAAGTGGTGAAACATTAATAGATATATATAACTACTACAAGGTAGATTTGAGCAATATAATAGTAATCTATGATGATATTGATTTAGATGTTGGAAAATTAAGAATTAGAAAAAAAGGTAGTGGTGGTACGCATAATGGTATGAAATCAATTACTAAATGTTTAGGTTCAACCGATTTTCCAAGAGTAAGAGTTGGTGTCTCTAAACCTAGACCAGAACAAGACTTAGCAGATTTCGTATTATCTAGATTTAGAAAAGAAGAATTAGAAGATTTAGCAATAGCATTAGAAAAAGCATATCGTGCAGTAGATTGCATTATAAGAGAAGATATAGATTTATCTATGAATAAATATAACGGATAGTAAGAGGGGGATTTATATGAATAATGACGTTTTTGTTTACCCTTTGCAAAACTCCAAAGAATATAAAGATATAATAAATTGCATACAAAGTAATAAAGGATCATTGTTAATTAATGGTCTTTTAGCAATGCAAAAACCTCACATAGCATATTCTATTTTTAGAGATTTAAATAAACAAATTGTTTTTATAGCAAATAGTGATTTAGAAGCTAAAAAGATATATGAGGACTTAAGTTTTTATATGAAAGATAAAGTTGAATATCTAGGTTTTGGAGATATTCATTTTTATCATTTAGATGCAAAGGATAGAAATGAAGAAGCTAAAAAATTAAAGGTATTACTAAAATTAGCTAAAGGTGAAGATATAATTTTAGTAACATCTATCGAAGCAATTTTAAGGAAATACATACCTAAAGATATATTATTAGAAAATATATATACTTATAAAATCGGAGATACTATTAATTTAGAAAAATTAAGTGAAAAATTAGTTTCTCTAGGATATGAAAGAGTATCAACTATAGAAGGATTTGGACAATTTAGTATAAGAGGTGGAATAGTAGATATTTTTTCTCTGGAATATACAAATCCAATTCGTATGGAATTATTTGATGATGAAATAGATTCTATACGAACTTTTGATGTATTTTCACAAAAATCTATAGATAAAATAAAATCGTTTTCTATAACACCATCTAGGGAGTTTATATATCCATCTATAATTGAAGATGCGGTTAAGAGAATTAAAAAAGATACTAATCAAAATACTAATGAAGATATATTTTCAGATATAGATAATATAAATAGTAAAACATATTTTGAAGGTATAGAAAATTATATAGATTATATTTATACAGATGAAAATAAGAGTATATTTACTTATTTAAAAGATAATGCAATAGTATTTTTTAATGATATAAGTAGAACAAAAGAAAGATGTGAAAATTACAATAATGAATTTAGAGAAAATTATAAATTAAACCTTGAAAGAGGATTAGCCATTAAAAATCAAGGTAAATTATTATATAACTATAACGAAATAGAGTATATATCAAAAAATAAAAAAATAGTATTAAATACATTACTTCCAAAGTCAATAAATGATTTTAATGTAAAATCTATTATAAACTTTGAATGCAGAGAGATACCGACTTTTAATGCGAAGGTTGATATTTTATTAGAAGAACTAAATAGACTAAAATACAATGGTTATAAAATAGTATTAGCAACAAATACAATTGATAGAGCTAAAAGATTATATGATGATTTACTAGACTTAGGTTTAGAAACTATAATTTCTAATGATAGAAATATCGAATTAAAATCTTCTCAAATAATAATAATACCAGCTCGTATAACTAATGGATTTGAATATAAATCTATAAAATTTGCAATAATCACTGATAATGAAATGATAGGTGTTCATAAAAGAACTTCAACTTTAAAATCTAATAAAGTTAAAAAAGGAAAGAAAATAGAAACATTTATGGATTTAAGCGTTGGAGACTATGTAGTTCATGAAAATAGTGGAGTTGGTAGATATACAGGAATTGAACAAATGACGGTTAATTTAATTAAAAAAGATTATATGAAAATAGTCTATCAAGGTGGAGATAACTTATATGTACCAATAGATCAAATGGACAAGGTACAAAAGTATATTGGAGCAGATATTGAAAAAGTTAAATTAAATAAATTAGGAACCAATGAATGGACAAAAGCAAAAGCTAAGGTTAAAAAAGAAATAGAAGATATGACTAAAGACCTGATAGAACTCTATGCTAAGCGAGAAAGAATAAAAGGTTATAAGTTTGATAAAGATACACCTTGGCAAGGTGAATTTGAATCATTATTCCCTCATCAAGAAACAGATGATCAATTGAAAGCCATAGAAGAAACTAAAAAAGATATGGAATCAGATAAAGTTATGGATAGACTTATTTGTGGAGATGTCGGGTACGGTAAAACAGAAGTGGCTATAAGAGCCGTATTTAAGGCTTGTATGGAGCAAAAACAAGTTGCACTATTAGTTCCTACTACAATCCTTGCCCAGCAGCATTACAATACGTTTAAAGAGCGATTTGAAAACTATCCAATAAGAGTAGAAGTTTTAAGTAGATTTAAAACTCCAAAACAACAAAAACAAATTATAGAAGATACTAAAAAAGGTCTAGTAGATGTTTTAATTGGTACTCATAGAATTGTATCTAAAGATATAATACTTCCTAATCTAGGTTTAGTAGTTATAGACGAAGAACAAAGATTTGGGGTTAGACATAAAGAGGCTCTGAAACAAATAAAATCAACAGTAGATGTTCTTACATTATCAGCTACACCTATTCCAAGAACTCTTCATATGTCACTTAGTGGTATAAGGGATATGAGTGTTATAGAAGAACCGCCTCAAGAGAGACACCCTGTAATTACTTATGTTACTGAAGGTAAAGAAAGTATAATACAAGATGAAATAGAGAGAGAATTAGGTAGAGGTGGCCAAGTATTTTTCGTATATAACAGAGTTGAACATATAGAAGAAATGGCTAGTATGGTACAACGATTAATACCAGATGCAAAAGTAGCAGTAGCCCATGGAAGAATGACATCTAAAGCTCTAGAAAATATAATATTAGGATTCTTAAATAAAGAATACAATGTATTAGTCTGTACAACTATTATTGAAACGGGTATGGATATATCAAATGCTAATACAATGCTAATTTATGATGCAGATAAGATGGGATTAGCACAGCTTTACCAGTTAAGAGGTAGAGTTGGTAGAAGTTCTAGACAAGGTTATGCTTATTTAATGTATGAAAAGGATAAAGTTCTTAGTGAAATAGCAGAAAAGAGATTAAAAGCAATAAGGGAATTCACAGAATTTGGTTCAGGATTTAAAATAGCTATGAGAGATCTTGAAATAAGAGGAGCAGGTAATATATTAGGATCTCAACAACATGGTCATATGGCTGTAATAGGTTATGAATTATATGTAAAAATGTTAAATGAAGCAATTAAAAAAGTTAAGGGTGAATTTATAACAGAAGAAATAGATGTAGAAATAGATTTAAGTGTAAATGCATATATACCAAACAGCTATATAAGTGATGAATTAATTAAAATAGAAATGTATAAAAAAATTGCATCTATTGAAAATAAGGATGATGTAAAAGAAGTAGCAGAAGAATTAGAAGATAGATTCTCTGATATACCTAAAGTAGTTAAATGCTTGTTAAAAATAGCATACATAAAAACATTATGTAAAAAACTTAAAATAGAAAAAATAAGACAATTTAAAGATGAAATAATATTAGTACCTACAACTAGATATAAAACAAAGGAAAAAATAGGGTATAATATAGTTACAGAATTGGAAGAATTACTAGAAAAAATGTATAAAACTAAATAACAGAAAGGGTGTTTTAATTTGAAGAAGATGATAGCAGTCGCTATATCTACTATGTTAGGGGTTTCTATGATAGCTTGTAGTAGCGTTAAAGACGATGAAGTTATAGTGAAAGTAAATGAAAATAAAGTAACTGTTGCAGAGTATAAAAAATCATTAGACTTAAACAAGCAAGCTACTGAATCTATGTATGGAGAAAGTATTTGGGATACTGAGATAAAAGATGGAGTAGTATATAGAGACTTATTTAAGGATTCAGTAATTGACCAAATTGTAAATACTCAAATAATGTTTGAACAAGCTAAAAAAGAAAAGTTATTACCCTCTAAAGAAGATGTAGATAAAGAATTTAAAGCATTTAAAAAGAGTATAGAGACAAATGAAGCATATAAAGAAAATATGAAAAAATTAGGAATAACTGATGAAGATATAAAAAAGGAACAAGAAATAGGTTTAGCAATACAAAATTATCAAGATAATTTTGCTAAAGTTACTAAGATAAGCGATGCAGATATAAAAAAATATTATGAAGATAATAAAAAAGAATATTATGAAGATAAAGTTAAAGCTTCTCATATATTAATATCTACAGTTGATGAAAAGGATAAGCCATATTCAGCTGATAAAAAAGCAGAAGCTAAGAAAAAAGCAGAAGATATCCTTAAAAAAGTTAATAGTGGAGGAGAATTTGCTACATTAGCAAAAGAAAATTCAGACGATAAAGGTTCAGGAGCTAAAGGTGGAGATTTAGATTTCTTCGAAAAAGGAATGATGGTTCCTGAATTTGAAAAAGTTGCATGGCAATTAAAAGTAGGAGAAATATCTAAATTAGTAGAAACTAAATTTGGATATCATATAATAAAAGTAACAGATAAAGTAGAAAAACAATTAAGTCTTGATGAAGTAAAAGATACTATAAAAAATACTTTATTAAGTGAAAAATATACACAAAATATTGAAAAACTAAAAAAAGAGTCTAATATAGAAAAGAATGAAGAATTAATAAAAAAAATAAAGTTTTAAATAAAAAAGCTATGTTTTAGTAAAACATAGCTTTTTTTGCATAATTTTCTTATCAATGGTAAAAATAAACTTAAAGTTACTAATGGAGGGATCAATTTAATGAGAGCGACTGGAATTGTTAGAAGAATAGATGATTTAGGAAGAGTTGTAATTCCTAAGGAAATAAGAAAAACTTTAAGAATTAGAGAAGGAGATCCACTAGAGATATTTACAGCAAAAGATGGAGAAGTTATTTTAAAAAAATATTCTCCTATAGGAGAATTAAATGAATTTGCACAAGAATACGCAGAAACATTAGGTGAAACATTAAATTATGGAGTTGTTGTTACAGATCTAGATTCTATAATAGCTGTTTCAAAATTATCCAAAAAAGATTATAAAGAAAAGAGTATAAGTGATGAACTTGAGCAGTTAATAGAAAGTCGTGAAGTAAAGTCTAGCAAAGATAATAAAATACTAGCTTTACATAAAGATGACCCACTAGAATATACAAGTCAAATAATAATGCCAATAGTTAGTTCTTCAGGGGATTGTATAGGGTCTATAACATTAGTTTCTAAAGAATCAAAAGAATTAACTGAAGCTGAAGAAAAGATACTTAAAATAGCTGCTAACTTCTTAGGAAAACAAGTTCAATAGTTATTATTAAAAGACCCTAAATTTTTAGGGTCTTTTGAAGTTTTATAGTAATATATTGAATAAGGCATTGAATATATGATATATTAAGGTTTGTTATATAAATAAGATGGAGGTTGTGTTATGAATAATAACAAAAATAAAGACTCGTTCTTAAAAGGTGCCTTTATACTTGGAGCAGCAGGTGTAATAGTTAAAATAATAGGTGCATTTTTTAGAATTCCTCTTGGAAATTTTATAGGGGAAGAAGGTATGGGATATTACCAAGCAGCATATCCTGTTTATACTTTATTCTTAACATTAGCGACAGCAGGTTTTCCAACTGCACTAGCTAAATTAGTTTCAGAGAAATCAGCTATTGGTGATTATAAAGGAGCACATAAAATATTTAAAGTGTCATATACTGTATTATTTATGACAGGTATTATAGCATTTGCTACATTCTTCTTTGGTGCAGATTACATAGTAAATAATATAATTAAAAATCCAGGTGCATATAATGCAATGATTGCAATTTCACCAGCACTTTTATTTGTGCCTGTAATGTCTTCATATAGAGGATATTTCCAAGGTAGAAAAGAAATGACAAAAATTGCAATTTCTCAAATTGCAGAGCAGTTCTTTAGAGTTGCTCTAGGATTAGGTTTAGCATACTACTTAATGGAGGCTAGTGGACCTAAATTAGGGGCTGCAGGAGCTATAACAGGAGCTACAATAGGTGCTATAGCATCTATTGTATATTTAATAATAGCTTATTTAAGACAAGGAAAAGAGCGTAAAGCTGAGATAAAAGCAAGTAAACATTTTAAAGATGAATCTATTACAAGAATATTAAAGAGAATATTAGTTGTTGCAATACCTATAACAATAGGTGCCTCAGTTATGCCACTAGTTAATATGGTAGATACTGTTATAGTTATAAGAAGACTTATGGTAGCAAACTATAGTCTTGCAGAGGCAAATGCAATGTTTGGTCAATTAACTGGATTTGCTATGGCTATAATAAACTTACCATCAGTAATAACTATTGCAATGAGTATGAGTTTAGTACCATCAATATCTGAAGCATATGCAATGGGTAACAAAGCTAAAGCTAGAAAAGATACAAAGAGTGCTATAAAAGTAACATTACTTATGGTACTTCCTGCAGCGTTTGGTATAGCAGCACTTGCTGGACCAATAATGCAACTTTTATTCCCAGATCAACCACCAATGGTAGGAACTTTACTTCTTGTACTTACTCCTTGTATAGTATTTTTAGGATTAATGCAAACTATGAATGGCATACTTCAAGGTATGGGTAAACCAATGGTTCCAGTTATAGCATTAAGTGTAGGTATGATATTTAAAATAGTTATAAGTTATACACTAACAGCCATACCAGAAATAAATGTATTTGGTTCTGCACTAGGTACAGTTACGGCATATCTAATTGCAGCGTTAATAGAGATAACTTATATAAAAAAATCTATGAATATTAGATTTTCACCAAAAGAATTTATTATAAAGCCATTAATAACAGTTATAACTATGTTTGTTATAGTTAAGCTTGGGTATGGATTATTAGATGGTATAATAAGTGGAAAAGTAGCAACAGTAGTATCAATCGGAATAGGTGCAGTTGTTTATGGATTAGTACTTATTTTCATAGGTGGAATTAAAAAAGAAGAGGTTTTAACTATGCCAAAAGGCGATAAGATTTATAAAATATTAAAGAAACTTAATCTTATGAGATAGTAAAATAATATAAAAATAAACAAAGGAAATAATTATTCTAAAAAATTTTCTTTGTTTATTTTATTAAATTAAGTAAGAGGAGTTATGATATGGGAAAAATAAGTATTGTAGGACTTGGACCGGGAGATTATTCTCTTATAAGCCAAGGAGCATTAGAAATTTTACAATCAAGTTCTAGAATTTTTCTAAGAACAGAAAAACATCCTACTGTAGACAAGCTTAAAGAAACTATACAATACACTTCTCTAGATTATTTTTATGATAGTGAAGAAAATTTTGAAAATGTATATAATAAAATTTCTGAATTTATTATAAAATCATCTAAGGAAGGTGATTTAGTATATGCAGTTCCAGGTCATCCAAGGGTCGCAGAAAAGACTGTAAGCATAATAGAAACAATAGCTAATCAAAATAACATAGAGGTAGAAACAATAGCTTCTATGAGCTTTGTAGACGCAATGTTCAATTACTTAGCAATAGATCCAGCTAATGGATTCAAATTATTAGATGCTTTTGAAATACAAAATTCATATATAGATACAAATACTAATATGATAGTAACTCAAATATATGATCATTTTATAGCATCGAATATAAAGTTAACATTAATGGAACATTATGATTATGATCAAGAAGTATGTATAGTAAATGGTGCAGGTGTTAAGAATCTAGAAAGTAAGAAGTATATACCATTGTATGAATTAGACAGAAGTGAAAATTTATTTAGTTATTTAAGTAGCTTATATATACCAAAAATCACTAAAAAGATGTATAATACAGTAAGCGACTTAGAAGTTATAATGAATACACTAAGAGGACCATCTGGATGTGATTGGGATAAAAAGCAAACACATAAATCATTAAAGAAGTATCTTATAGAAGAATCTTATGAACTTTGTCAAGCTATTGATAATGACGATGTAGATGAAATTATAGAAGAGTTAGGTGATATTCTTTTACAAGTAATATTTCATTGTCAAATAGGACAAGAAGAGGGTTGTTTTGATTTTAAAGAAGTTATAAATGGAATATGTATGAAACTTATACATAGACACCCACATGTTTTTGCAGGAAAAAATTTAAATATGTCTGAGTTTGAACAAACTTGGGAAGCATTAAAGCAAGAAGAAAAGGGTGAAATTAGCATAACTGAGGGTCTTAAAAGAATACCGCAGCATTTACCAGCTCTTTTAAAAGCAGATAAAATTCAACATAAAGCATCACTTATTGGATTTGACTGGGACAAAATAGATGATGTATTTAAAAAAATTGAAGAAGAATATCAAGAATTACTTGACGAATGTAAACAAGGAAATATAAAATACATAAAGGAAGAACTAGGAGATTTGTTGTTTTCAATAGTAAATTTATCTAGATTCTTAAATATAAACCCAGAAGAAGCCTTAAACTGTACAAGCCAAAAGTTCATTAACAGATTTGAATTTATGGAAAAAAGTGCAACTAATCTAAATAAAGATTTTGGAAAGATGACACTTGAGGAAAAGGACAAACTTTGGAACCAGGCTAAGGCCAATAAATTATAAGAAATAATCAAAAAACTAGAATTTTTACTGTAAGATTAGAATTCTATTTTATAAACATTTTAGGAGGTAAGTATCGTGAACAAAGCTGAATTAGTATCAAGAATGGCAGAAAAAAGTGAATTAACAAAGAAAGAAACAGAAGCTGCATTAAATGCATTTATGAAATCTGTTGAAGAAGCACTAGTAGAAGGTGAAAAAGTTCAATTAGTTGGATTTGGAACATTCGAAACAAGAGAAAGAGCTGCTAGACAAGGAAGAAACCCAAGAAATCCAGAAGAAGTTATAGAAATACCAGCTTCTAAAGCTCCAGTTTTCAAAGCTGGAAAAGGATTAAAAGATATAATAAATGCATAATTTAAATGATAAAGTGTGGGATAATTACCACACTTTTTCTGTATAATGATATATAACATAATTCATATAGTAGGAGGATTAAATATGAGATTAGATAAATTTTTAAAAGTATCAAGAATAATAAAAAGAAGAACTGTTGCTAAAGAAGCATGTGACAAAGGCATAGTTACAATAAATGGAAAATTAGCTAAATCTTCATCAGAAGTCATAGCAGGAGATTTATTAGAAATAAAATTTGGTGAAAAGCTTATGAAATTTAAGATAAATGAAATAAGAGAGCATGTACTAAAAAATGATGCAAAAGAAATGTATGATATAGTAGAATAAATTTAATACTCCCACAGTATATTTATAGTAGTACGAATTGAAATAGTTACTGGGGGGATATTATGGAACATAATATAACATTGAAAGAGAGAGAAAGCTTAATTATTTCGGGTGTAGAGCATATCTATTCTTTTAATGAAAAAAAGGTAGAAGTTAAAACATCTGCAGGTGAAATGGTTATAGAAGGTGAAAACCTAGACATGAGCAAATTAAGCATAGATGAAAATATTATAAGTATAGCTGGAACAATAAATTCTATTGTATATGCTAAACCTAAACAGCCACAAGAAAACTTTTTTAAGAAAGTATTTAAGTAGATGATTCCATTTACTGAAGATTTAAGTTTTTTTTATGCAACTATTTATGGTGGAATAATTATTGGACTATTGTTTGATATGTATAGGGCTCTAAAGTCTAATTTTAAGTTTATGAAATACTTTTCATTAGTATTTGATGCGATATTTTGGATTTTAGTAACCGTAGTCATATTTATAACAGTAAATGCAGTAGAATCTTTTGAACTTAGATATTACCATTTTGTGGCGCTATTTATTGGTTTTATCTTATATTATAACACCATAAGTAAATTTATTTTAACAATAATAAATAAAATTATTTATTTAGTAACATGTTTTTTCAAGAAAACTGTACAATACATAGTCAGTATTTCGAATAATTTGTATTACATTATAATCTACTCAATACACTTTTTATTTGATATTATATTTTATATACCTAATATTATTTTAGCAACTAAGAATGTTGTAAAAAGAAAATCTAAAAAAAGATTAAAAATAAGAAAAAAAAGGGTGTAGATATGATATGAACATAAGAAAAAAATTTTCTGGACAGTTTGTAGTTGTAGGCATATTTTTAATTTTTACATGTGTGAGCTTAGCAACGGGGTTTGTATTTCAAGTTACAAAGTTAAAGCAATATAAAAATGAAATAGCTGGTTTAGAGACACAAATAAGTGAGAGTAAATTAGAAATAAAAATGATTAAAAAATTAGGTGATAGTCAAGATTTAGAAACTATTGCAAGAACAAGATTAAACATGATTAAGCAAGATGAAACTATATATATTGATACTGAAGGGAGGTAACTATGTTACCTTCTTTCTATATATAAATATAAAAAAGGAGAAAAGTTAATGAAAATAGGAGCTATAGATATAGGCACTAACTCAATGAGATTGTTAATAGCAAATTATATAGATGGAAAACTATTGAATAGAGAAAAATTTGTTAATACAACTAGAATAGGACAAGGTGTAGATGAAAAAGGTTATATAAAAGAAGATGTTATACAAAGAAATATAGATGCCTTAGCTGAATTTAGGAAAAAGTGTAGTGATGAAAATTGTGATTATATTTACTGTATGGGAACATCAGCTCTTAGAGACAGTAAAAATGGAAATTACTTTGTTGATTTAGCAAAGAAGAATGCAGATATAGAGGTTGAAATAATAACTGGTGAGGAAGAATCTAATTTAGGTTTTAAAGGGGTTTTAGAAGGTCTATCAGGAGATGAAGCTATATTAGTGATAGATATAGGTGGAGGATCAACAGAGTTTATTATAGGTGATAGAGAGGGAATAAGATTTGCAGAAAGTAAAAATGTAGGAGCTCTTAGAATGACTGAAAAATTTTTAAAGGAAGATCCTATAATTAAAGATGAGTTTGAAGAAATGTCTGATTTCATAGAAAATGAAATTAAGTCTACTCTAGAATATATTAAACAAAAAAAAATAAAAAAACTTGTAGGTATAGGTGGAACTATAACAACCTTATCATCAATAAATCAAGAATTAGAAATATATTCTATGGATAAGATACATAATAGTATTATTAGTAATAAAGATATAAAATTAATTCTACAAAATTTAATAAAAATGACATTAAGTGATAAAAAAACATTAAAAGGTTTACAGGCTAAAAGAGCAGATATTATAACTGCTGGTGTAAAAATATTAAATATAATAATGGAAAAGCTAGAAATAGAAAAGATAATAGTTAGTGAATATGATAATTTGGAAGGCTTAATATGTCAAAAATTAAAAAAAATGTCTTAATATTTTAGTACAAGCTAAACTGAATATGACAAAAAAAAAACCTTTTATTTGATACAATTTCTTTATAAGCAAATAAGGGGGGATTTTTTGTGGAAAAAAGTATAGTGAATAAAAATAATAAAAGTTTATACTTAAACAATATAAGAATAAGTAGATATATTGATGCAAATACAATTTTATTTTCAATTATGGGTTTTTTATTAAGTAGAGCAGTTTTAATAGGCTCAATAGCTCCATTAGGAGTAGCATTTTTTATATACATATCAAGAATTGAGCGCTATAAAGTACCAGTATTTTTATCAACTTTAGCAGGTATATTTTTATCTGCAAATAATATGTCTTATATGTTTAAATATGCAGTATGTATATGTATATTTATGATTATTAGTGATAAGTTAAAAGGTATAACATCTATACTAAAATTAGCATTTATATGTAGTGCTATAATGATACCGATATCAGTAGGACAGGCGTTATTATCTAATACTTATATGTATGATATATTTTTAACTATTATGGAGGCTAATATTTCTTTTATATCTATTTATATATTTTCATTTGGAATAGGATTATTAACAAATGTAAACAATAGAATATCTGTAAGGGTAGAAGAAGCCATATCTGTAAGTATGATAGTTGCATTTAGTATAATTGGAATAGGTAATATTGCAATCTTTGGAGTTTCACTTAGGACAGTTTTATCAACTATGCTTATTTTAATATCTTCAATTTTAGGAGGATCACCCATGGGTTCGGTATCTGGGGTAATAGTTGGTATTGCTTTTGTAATTAACAATGTAGGTTCTGTTATTTATATGGGGATATATTCATTTTCAGGACTTGTAGGTGGAGCTTTTAGTAAATTAAATAAATATTTCTGTATATTAGGATATATATTAAGTTGGATAATAATTTATGCATATACTTCTGGAATTAGTTCAAATATAACACATATTAGAGACATGATAGTAGCATGTATAATAGTAGTTATAATACCAAAAAAGTTCTTTAATAAAATAGAAAAACTTATAAAAACAAATATAACTTCAAATGAAGTAATTTATGATTATATAATGAGGAGTAAACATTTAACCAATAATAGATTAATAAATATGCATAAGGCATATGATGAACTAGCTACTACATTTGATAAGATAAGAGAAAAAGAAAAAGTAATAGACCAAAGGGATATTGCAACTGTTGTTGATATGATACATAACGATGAGTGTAGAACTTGTGGAATGAAAAGACGTTGTTGGGAAATGAAATTTAATCATACATATAGTTTAATGTATGAAATTTTAGAAAAACTTGAAGAAAATGGAGAAATAACTATAGATGATGCTTCTGAAGAATTTATTAAAGAATGTATTAAACCAGAATCAATAATAAGAGTGTCTAATTATTATTATAAAATGTTTGCCATAGATTATAATTGGAATATAAAATTCTCAGAAAGTAGAAAATTAATAGCTAATCAAATTAGAAGTATTTCTAAATCTATTGAATCTTTATCGAATGATTTAGAAAGTGATATAATTTTAGATATAGAAAAAGAAAAGAGTATACATGATCAATTAGAAAGAAATAACATACAGGTTAATAGAGTTATTTATACAAGTAAAGGTGAAGATGATTTTGAGATAACTATAGAAAAGAAAACTTGTAGTAATGGATGTATGTGCAAGAATAAACTTATAGATATAGTGTCTGATTTTATGGAAGAAAATTTATCAGCTCAACAAACAGGGTGTCATTCATTAGGAGAAAGATGCAAAATAGTTCTTACTAAATCTCAAAAATATAAAGTTATAACAGAAGTGTCAGCGATGTCTAAGGATGGGCATGTATTATGTGGAGATAACTATACATATATGGATATTAATGATGGAAAGTATATGATAGCCATAAGTGATGGTATGGGAAAAGGTAAAAAAGCATATGAAGAATCTTCAATTACTATAGATATATTAGAAAAAATGATGGATGCTAAAATTGAAGATGAAATAATTATAAATACTATAAATAATATGTTGTTACTAAAATCTTCAGATGAAATGTTTTCAACGTTAGACCTAGGTATTTTAGATTTGAAAAAAGGATGCTTGGAAACTATTAAGATGGGTGCTTGTTCTACTTATTTAAAAAGGGATAATAATGATATCGATTTAGTTTCATCATCATCTCTTCCTGTAGGAATATTATCTGATATAAAATTAGATAGAAAAGCTGTTAAGATAAAATCAGGTGATTATATAATTATGGTATCTGATGGAATAGTTGACGCAGGTAAAAATAATAATTTAGGTGATAATTGGTTGATTTACTTCTTACAAAAGATAGAAACTACTAACCCTAAGGAGATAGCGAGTCTTATATTAGATAAAGCTATAGAGATACAGTCTGGAAATGTTGAAGATGACATGACAGTTCTAGTTACTAAAGTATGTTCTAGTTAGAATATATGATTTATTAACAATATATCTACAAAATGTGGATAAAAATTTAAATAACTAGAAAATGATTATAAATGTTGAAATTCTAAAGTTCGACAAAATAATACAAAATAAATTATTTAATTTATTTTATAAATTAAGATAGTTATCAACAAATAAGTATTGATAACTAAGTAAATATGTTGATAACTATAAAAAATATGTTAATAATATATGAATAAGTAAAAAATCTGTATTGTATTAAATAGATATATATATTGGAAAATCTAATTTTTTTGTCGTAAATCATCCTGTGAATATGTGTATAAATATGTGGATAAGTATTTTGTAATATAAAAGTTCAAGTGGTAATAGTTGAATAATATGGTCACAAAAAGCCATCCTAATAGAATAAGTATATTTTATTGAAAGGATGGCTTTTTATGAGTAAAAAACTGTGTAAAGCAATAATACCTTTATGTGTATCTATTTTTTGTATCATGTTGATGATTACAAAAGTTGAGGCACAATGTATTAATAAAATTAATTATATTACTCATTTTATGAATAATAATGAAGAAAGTGAGAATGAAAAGAAAGTAGTTCCAAAATCTAAAATCAACTATACAAAAGCTTCTTGGAATTTGATTTCTTTATATAAAAATGATGATGAGTGGAGAAAAGAACTTAAATCATTTAGCGAAGATACAAAGGAGCTTAAAAATTATTCAGGGAATATTACTAAATCTCAGAAACATTTAACTTTTGCACTAGAGATTAAAGAAAAATTAGATATAAGAATAAATAAACTTTCTGCATATGTTAAGTTAAAACAAGATATTAATAAAAATTCATATAAGTATTTAGATATGAATGATAGTATGGGTAAGATTTATGCAGAATATAGGGGGATATGCTCTGATTTAGAGTTAGAAATATTGAAATTATCAGATAAAGAATATGAAAATATAATATCAAACAATAAAATAAATAAAAAGTATGGAATGTATTTAGGTGATATTAGAAGATGCAAGAAATATTATTTAGATGAAAAATCTGAAGATATACTTGCTAATACATCATCATTATCATCTCTTCCAGGACATATTTATGATTTATTTAAAAATATGGACAAAAAAAGTAGTTTAACACCTTCACAGTATTCGATGGCTATTGGAAGTATGGATAGAGAGGATAGAAAAAAAGCATATCAGAGTGAATTTGTAGCATATAATGATAATATAAATATGTTAGCTGGAATACTAGTTGGACAAGTAAAGAAAAATGTATTTTATTCAAATGAAAGAGGATATAATTCATCTTTAGAAATGTATTTAAAGTCAGATGACATAGATACTAAGGTTTATGATAAATTGATTGAAACTGTAAGTAGGAATACTAACAGTCTTCATAAGTATATTAGTCTTAGAAAAAAGGTTTTAAATTTAGATAAGATATATTACTATGATATGTTTGTACCAATATTAGAACCAGTAGACTTAGATATTACTTATGATAAAGGTCAAGGTATAGTATATTCAGCATTATCTCCGCTTGGAAAAGAGTATGGGGATATACTTTACAAAGCATTTAATGAAAGATGGATAGATGTTTATTCTAATGAAAATAAAGTAAGTGGAGCATATTGTTTATCAGTTTATGATAATCATCCATATGTATTACTAAACTATGGTAATAGTTTAGGATCAGTATCTACTTTAGCTCATGAGTTAGGTCATGCAGCATATGAATATATAAGTTCTAAGAATCAAAGTTATTATAATTCAAATCCATCGATATTTACTCATGAAGTAGCATCGACAACTAATGAGGCGTTATTATATGAAACTCTTATAAAGAATTCTGCTAATGATAAAGAAAGGGCATATTATATAACTCAATATTTAGATTTAATAAAAGATACATTATACATTCAGACTATGTACGCTGAATTTGAAAAAATTGTACATGAAATGGTTGAGGATGGAAAAAGTGTAAATGCTTTGGTACTAGATGATACATGGGGAAAATTATTGCAAAAATATTATGGAAAAGATTATGAATTAGATCAACTAGCTAAAGTTGGTTGGTCAAGAATACCTCATTTTTACAATAGCTTCTATGTTTATAAATATGCAACAGGATGTAGTGCAGGTGTTAGTTTTGCTCAAGATATTTTGACTAATGGACCAGATAACTATATAGATTTTCTTAAACAAGGAGGTTCTGACTATCCAATTAAGTTACTTGAAAAGGCAGGGGTTAATTTAACAAATACTAAGCCAATAGAGGATACAATTAAAAAATTTGATAATTTAGTTAAAGAATTAGAAGAATTAGTCTCAAAATAATTTACATTACAAATTTAATATGTTAGTGTTAAAATATATATAAAAAGTCCTATTTATAGGGCTTTTTATATTAAGTACTGAATAAGATTTGAATTTTATTGGAGGTATAATTTTATGCAAAAGAAGGTTAGAAAAGCTGTAATACCAGCTGCAGGTTTAGGAACTAGATTTTTACCAGCTACAAAGGCGCAACCAAAAGAAATGTTACCTATAGTTGATAAACCAACTTTACAATATATAATAGAAGAAGCAGTAGCATCTGGAATAGAGGAAATACTTATAATAACTGGAAGAAACAAAAAATCGATTGAAGATCATTTTGGTGTGACTTGTTGGTAGATAAAAGTAAGCGCGGGTTTATTACAAAACTATCCTAATAATTTATAAAAATTATTAGAACTGATATTACGAAGGGTAGAATGATAGAGTAACGTCTTGAAATGCCTTCTCAAATGTACGACTAGCGTCAAGGTAGGTAAATGCCGAGAGGTTAGAAGCTCGTTAAAATGGCTAAGAGCTATCCTAACAGAGAAATTATGCTGAGGAAATGCGAACCAGAGGTGGTCGAGTAGTGATAGGTCTAGAGTTCA
>JAVXLU010000009.1:3835-31384 GCA_036646635.1 Romboutsia sp. | reverse complement strand
ATATGAAACAAATATTGTATCTTGTAATACCTGTATTTTTTGGTTCGTATGTAACACAAATAAATGTAGTACTTAATAGAACATTAGCATCTACATTAGAGAAGGGAAGTATTACGGCACTAAATTATGCAAATAAATTAAGTTTGTTTGCTGTTGGTGTAATAGTAATCGCTTTATCTACAGTAATGTATCCTATTTTATCAAAATTAGTTAGCGAGAATAATATGGAAAGATTTAAGATTAGTTTATCTAAATCTATAAACAGCATAATTATATTAATGGTACCTATAATGGTAATAATTATGTTTTTTTCAACTCTAATAGTTAAAATATTATTTGAAGAAGGTTCATTTGATACAAATGCAACTTATTTAACATCAACAGCTTTATTTTATTATTCAATAGGAATAGTTGCTTATGGGCTTAGAGAAATTTTAGCCAAAGGATTTTACTCATTACAAGACACTAAAACTCCTGTCAAAAATGCAACTATATCAGTGGGAATAAATATAATTTTCTCAATAACGTTAGTTAAAAAAATGGGTATAGGAGGTTTAGCTTTAGCAAGTTCTATATCGGCAATATTGACAACAATACTACTATTTATATCATTAAGAAAAAAGATTGGAAAATTAGGATTTAAAAATATATTTATAACATTTATAAAAGTATCAATAGCATCAATTATTATGGGAATAGTGATGAAATATATTTATAATAGTATATTAAAATATGAAATGGCATTTATATGGGAAAGTAGAAAATTTATAACGATTAATTCAATAATTTCAGTGGTATTAGGGATACTTATTTATATTGTATTAATTATAATATTTAATATTAAAGAAGTAAGAGAAGTGATTTATATTATATTAAATAAGATAAAAAACATAAATAAAAAATATAGACAATAAAAGAAAGGAGATATAAATTTAACATAGAAATTTATTGATAAAGGGAATTATAAATTATTATATTAGGGGGAAAAAATGACAGAAAAAACGTCAGAAATTATTAAAAGTATAAGACCTATATTACAAGAGTATGGGAAAAGTATAAAATTAGTAGATCTAAATAATCAAGGTGTTGTACTAATTAAGCTAGAAGGTGAATCTAAAAATTGCCCTGAATCTATAGCTACTTTAAAATTACGTATTGAAAATCTATTATTTAAAGAAGTTGATGGTATAAAACAGGTAATAGGAATATGAAACAATAAATCACTCAAGTAAGAGTGATTTTTTTGATGTAAATTGATTAATAATATATACTTATAATTTTATAAAATGAATATATATAAATAGTATATTAGATTTAATATATTGCAAAAGAAAAGTGTTAGAGTTACAATAAGATGTTACGGATTATTAGATTAATATTTATAGAAATTATACAATGAATTTTTAATAAGATATTAAAATGAAGGAGGAACACTAATGGTAGCAAAATCATTAAGTATTGAGGAAAACAAATTTTTACAATATGGACTTATAGTAGTTGGTATAACTTTAAGCGCGATAGGAATAAATGCATTTTTAGCACCCGCCAAGATGTTAAGTGGTGGATTAGCAGGTATATGTGTTATTTTAAATAATTTATATGGACTAAATCAAGGATTAGTAAGTTTTTTATTAAATATACCAATATTTATTATAGGAAGTAAGTTTCTAGATAGAAAATTTTTAGTGATAAGTTTTATAAATATGATTGTATTCTCTGCTGCATTAGGAGTTACTCAAGATTTATATAAATATATAACTATGGATGATATTATGCTGCAGTGTATATACGGTGGAATTTTAAATGGTATAGGATTAGGATTAGTATTTAAAGCTAGAGCATCAGCTGGAGGATTGGATATTATCGCTGCAATTATGAAAAGGAAGTTCAGTATACCTTTAAAGAATACATATTTAAGTGTAAACTTTATTATAGTATGTGCAGGAGGATTTTTATTTGGTCCAAGATTAGTAATGTATACTTTAATATCGATGTATTTAACTACAGTCATGATGGATGTAGCAAAAGATATATTTGATCAAACTAAATCTATTTTACTTATATCAGAAAAAAATGAAGAAATAGCAAAGTGTATCATGAGTAAAATGGGAACGGGCGTAACATTTCTAGAAGCAGAGGGAGCTTATACTAATAATAAAAAGAAAATAATATATTGCATAGTATCAGCAAGTCAAGTTGCAAAGTTAACTGAACTAATATATGATAAGGATGAAAGTGCATTTATATCTGTAAATAATGTTGAAGAAGTCAGAGGAGCTGGGTTTAGAGAAAAGTTTCTATAATATATAAAAAACTACTCATAATAGAGTAGTTTTTTGTATATTAAGGCATAATTTTCTTGTTTAAATATATAAGATATCTAATTTTATAGAAAAAAAATATAAATTCAGATATAATTAGAATGAAAGTAATAATATTATTACTATATATAAATAATATTGGTTTATAATATAAAAAAAGGAAGATAGATGAAATTTCTACACAGTGCCGCTACTGTAATTAGGGAGTGTTAGTTTATTATGCCACTGAATATATATTTGGGAAGGCGAATTAACATGTTGATCTATAAGTCAGGATACTTGCCAGTATTAAAATATCGATACTCTTCGGTCTAAAGAGGGATATAAGACATGGTTAAATAAATTACTGAAGGTATCCTTATATTATATCTATAGACAGTTTAATATTTTTTACAAACTATAATTTGGATGTAGATGGAGGATAAAATGAAAAAAAGTAAACAAGATATAATAGTCATATTAAGTATGGTACTTATGTTAGGTATTGTTGGATGTACTCCGGTAGACAAAGAAAAAAGTAGTTCAGTTATAGAAAAATCAACAAATAAAGATTCACATTACCCAATAACTATTAAAACATACAATTATAAAAAAGAGCCAGTACAATTAACATTTAATAAATCACCAGAGAAAGTAGTAGCAATATATCAAAATTCTATTGAAACAATGTTAGCATTAGGATTAGAAGATAAAATTATATCAGTATCAGGATTAGATCATGATGTAAAAGATGAATATAAAGAAGCTTTTAGTAAAGTTAAATATGTAGAAGATTTTACACCATCAAAAGAAAGTATAATAATGGAGCAACCAGATTTCATATTAGGATGGTATTCATTATTTGATGAGAAAATATTAGGTGATATTGATTATTGGAATAAGAATAATATAAATACATATATGTCTTTAAATAGTGGTGTAAAAGATGAAAGAACTATAGAAAATGAGATAAATGATATATTAAATTTAGGGAAAATATTTAATGTAGAGGAGAAAGCTCAGGCTTTAGTTGATGAAATAAATAATAAACTGGATAAAGTATCTAAATCAGTAGAAGGAAAGTCAAATGAAACTACTTTAATTGTAGAGTTTACTGATGATCAAATGAATACTTATGGATCTAAGCAATTAGCTGGAGATATGGTAAATAGGTTAGGAGTAGAATTATTAAACCCTGAAGGTAAAGACATAAATGCAGAAGATTTAATAAAATTAAATCCTGACTCTATATTTGTTGTATATATGGATAGATTAGATGAAAATGTTCCTAAACAAGAGATAAACAAAATATTAGAAAATAAAGCACTTGCAAGCTTAGACGCTGTTAAAAATAAGAGAGTATATGCTATACCTTTAGGAGAGATGTATTCTAGTGGTATAAGAACAATTGATGGTATAAATACTTTTTCAAAAGGATTGTATCCAGATTTAAAAAACTAGGAGATATATAATGAAAAAAGAATTAAAAGCACCTATTTATATAGGTGTTTCTATATTTTTATTGATGATGCTATTTTTATCAATAGGAGTTGCTGTTACAATGGGTTCTGTAGATATAAGCATAAAAGAGGTATATAGTATTATTTTTTATAAAATATTTAATATAGGTCAAGAAGAGTATTTAAGTGGTGGACCTATTCATGATGTTGTATGGCTTATAAGGCTTCCAAGAATTATACTAGCAATAGCAGTAGGTATAGGATTATCTGTGGTAGGAATAGTTATGCAGGCTATTGTAAAAAACCCTTTGGCAGATCCTTATATACTAGGAGTATCATCAGGGGCATCTTTAGGTGCTACAATAGCAGTAATGTTTGGAGTTGGGGCGGTATTAGGAAATAATGCAATAGGTATTATAGGATTTATAGGTGCATTTGTAGTGTCAATTTTAGTTCTTTTAATATCTAATATTGGAGGAAAATCAAATTCTATAAAGTTACTTTTAGCGGGAACTGCACTAAGTTCAGTTTGCAGTGCATTTTCAAGTTTTATAGTATATGTAGTAGATGATGCAACTGGTATGAAAAATATAACATTTTGGCTTATGGGAAGCTTATCAGGGGCAAAGTGGGAAGAAATAATATTTATATTACCTATAATAATATTAGGAACAATATTTTTTATTACTCAATATAGAATATTAAATTTAATGTTATTAGGAGATGAAGTTTCAATTACATTAGGAACTGATCTTCACAAATACAGACATATATATCTGATAATAACATCGTTAATGATTGGTGTATTAGTTTATGCATCGGGTATGATAGGTTTTGTAGGATTGATTATACCGCATATAGTAAGAATGATATTTGGAACAGACCACAAAAAAATAATACCAATAGCAGCTATACTAGGGGCTATATTTTTAATATGGGCTGATGTATTATCTAGAATAATAATAAAAGGGTCTGAAATACCAATAGGTATATTAACTTCTGTAATAGGAGCTCCATGTTTTATTTGGTTAATGATAAAAAATTCCTATGGATTTGGAGGAAAAAATTAATGAATATAAAAACGGATGGAGTTAAAGTTAAAATAGATAAAACTGACATATTAAATGGAATAGATATAGATGTTAGTAATAAAGAATTTGTAGGGATAATAGGTCCAAATGGAAGTGGAAAATCAACATTTTTAAAATGTATTTATAGAATACTAAAGCCATCAGGTGGAGTTATAAAAATAAATGAAGTAAGTATAGATAAATTATCAATAAAAGAAACTGCAAAGAAAATGGCGGTGGTTTCTCAACATAATAATTATGATTTTGATTTTACTGTTCAAGATATAGTATTAATGGGAAGATCACCACATAAAAAAATGATGGAACGAGATTCAAAAGCCGACTATGAAATTATGCATGAATCTCTTAAAAAAGTAGGAATGTTAAACTTTAAAGATAGAATATTTTCAACACTCTCTGGAGGAGAACAACAGCGTATAATACTAGCTAGAGCTTTATCACAGAAAACTTCATGCTTGATATTAGATGAACCTACAAATCATTTAGATATTAAATATCAATTACAATTGATGAATATAGTTAAAAATTTAAACATAGAAGTTATATCAGCAATACATGATTTAAATATAGCGGCTATGTATTGTGATAAAATATATGTATTAAAAAATGGTGAAATTGTTAATTATGGAACACCGAGAGATGTATTAACTAAGGAATTAATAAAAGAGGTTTATGAAGTAGATGCAAAGATATATGAAGATAAATCAACTGGATTAATAAATATATCTTATAATCCGTATTAGGAGTTAATAGATAAAATAAGAGTAATTGTTTAAATAAAAAATTATATTAAAATAGCACCTTTATATGATTAGGTGCTATTTTAATATAATAAAAGAGGAAATTTAAAATTTAGTAGATGAAAATAATAGACGAGGAGATATTAATAGTGAAAAATATAATAAGAAAAATAATTTTAATTGTGACTTTTATACTGTTAATTACAGGGTGTAGTAATGATATAAAAGAAAAGAAAATAATACTTAACCTATCAGTAGCATCTAGCTTGAAGGATGCTATGATAGATATAAAACAGAATTATGAAGCTATAAATAAAAATGTAGAGTTAGTAATAAACTATGGATCTTCAGGTTCACTTAAACATCAAATACAAAATGGAGCACCTTGTGATATATTTATTTCAGCAGGTAAAATCCAAATAGATGAATTGGAGAAAGAAGGCGTTTTAATTTCAGATACTATAAAGCCATTGGTAAAGAATAAACTAGTATTAATAGGACCCAAAAATAGTGAATTGAAAAATATAAATGAGTTAAATAGTGATAAAGTGAATTATATAGGAGTAGGAGATCCTAATAGTGTTCCTGCTGGAAAATATGCAGATGAAGTTTTAATCAATTTGGATATAAAAAATAAGTTAGAAGAAAAATTAGTATTTGCTAAAGATGTAAAAGAAGTACTAGCATGGGTAGAATCAGAAAATGCTGATGCTGGATTTGTTTATTTTAGTGATACTATAAATAATAATAAAATAACAATAATAGAAAAAATAGATGAATCTAAACATTCAGAAATAGTATATCCAGTATCTATAATAAAAAATAGTAAAAATATAGATCAAGCAAAAAAATTTGAGGAATATATACTTAGTAATGAAGGTAAGATGATTTTTACACAATACGGATATAGATAGTATTTAAAAAATAGAGAGGAAATAATAAATTTTATGAAGATATATTGGTCACCATTAATAATATCATTAAAAACTTCATTATTATCAACAACAATAACATTTATTATAGGAATATATATAGCTTATAAAATGGCAAATTACAAAGGTAAGTATAAGGGTATAATAGATGCTATATTAACACTACCATTAATACTACCACCTACTGTTATTGGATTTTTTTTACTACTTATACTTGGTAAAAATGGAATTATAGGCAAATTATTTATAAGCTTTGATAAAAATATTGTTTTTAGTTGGGCAGCTACAGTAATATCAGCTGTAGTTGTTTCATTTCCAATGATGTATAGAACATCTAGATCCGCATTTGAACAAATAGATGAGAATATGATTTTAGCAGCAAAAACATTAGGTCTCAATGAATGGAAGATATTTAAAGATATTTCTATACCATTAGCTTATCCAGGAATAATAGGAGGAGTAGTACTTTCATTTGCTAGAGCACTTGGTGAATTTGGAGCAACATTAATGATTGCTGGAAATATTCCAGGAAAAACACAGACAATACCTTTAGCAATATTTTTTGCAGTAGAAAGTGGAGATATGGATAAAGCTATGATGTGGGTTATAGTTATTATTTTAATATCTGTGATTATGATTATGTTATTAAATAAATGGTCAGTTATACAACAAAAATTAGTTAGAAAGAGGTTTAGTTAGATGTTTTTATATGTAGATATTGAAAAAAAATTATCATCTTTTGATTTAGAAGTTAAATTTAAGCAAGATAATAGAGTTTTAGGGTTTTTAGGTGAATCAGGTTGTGGTAAAAGTATGACATTAAAATGTATAGCAGGGCTAGAAAATCCAACAAGAGGAAAAATAATACTTAATGATAAAGTATTATTTGACTCAGAAAAAAAAATAAATTTATCAGTTCAAGATAGAAAAATAGGATTTTTATTTCAAAATTATGCATTATTTCCTCATATGACTGTAAAACAAAATATAGAAATAGGAATATATAATTTAAAAAAGGAAGATATAAAATCAATATCTAAAAAATACATAGAAAAACTTAAACTAGAAGGACTAGAAAATAGATACCCACATGAGTTGTCTGGAGGACAAGCTCAGAGAGTAGCATTAGCAAGGGTACTAGCAACATCTCCAGACATATTACTTTTAGATGAGCCTTTTTCAGCACTAGATTATCACTTAAGAAAAAAAATGGAAATAGAACTTATAGAAATTTTAAAAGAATATAGGGGTAAAATTATATTTGTAACTCATGATATAGAAGAAGCTTATCGAGTATGTAATGATATCATGGTATACAATAATGGATTATCTAAAAGTAAAAGAAGAAAAGAAGAGTTATTTGAAAATCCAAAATCTTTTATGGAAGCTAAGATAACAGGATGTAAGAATATATCATTAATAAAAAGAATTAATAAAAATACTATATATGCTGAGGACTGGGGATATGAGTTAAATTTAGATAAAATTATAAATGAAGATATAAAGTATATGGGAATTAGAGAACAGTATATTAAAATAAAAAGATTTAATAAAAATAATTCTTCGAAATGTTTTGAAATTAAACATATTATAAAGAATCCATTTAGTTATACATTGTATATAAGAAATATTGAAAATTATAACTATAAAAATATTCAAATAGAAATACATAAAGAAAATATAGAGTTTAGCATAGGGAATAAAGTAAGTTTGATTATAGACCCTGATAAAATAATTTATTTTTAGATTGAAATTTTATGAATTATTTATAATAATTTTAAAAAAAATGGTAAAAATAATATAATCAAAAATACATATTTTATAGGAGAATTAAAAATGAAAAAAATATTTGTATTACTTTCAGTTATTGTATTAAGTATGGCACTTATGGTTGGCTGTGGATCAAAAACATCTAAAGATGAGAATTTGGTAGTATATTTTGTACCATCAAGAGATCCTAAAGAAATAGAAAAAGCTACAGAGCCTTTATCAAAAATGTTGAAAGATGAATTAGCTAAACAAGGATTTGAATTTAAAAATATTGATATAAAAGTAGGAACTAGCTTTGAAGCAGTTGGAGAAGCACTAACAGCAGGAACTGCTCAAGTTGGATTTATACCAGGAGGAACGTATGTACTGTATGATGATGGTGTAGATGTAGCCTTAACAGCTACTCGTAATGGTCTAAATCATGATTCCAATAATCCGGCAGATTGGAATAAAGAACCTACTAAAATGAATGAGAATCAAGTAACATATTATCGTTCGTTAGCAATAGCTGGTCCATCAGCAAAAGGTCAAGAATTAGCTAAAAAGATTAATAATAAAGAAAAATTAACTAAAGAAGATATAACAAGTTCAACTTGGGGGATATCAAGTAATACAACTTCTCCAGCAGGATATATATATCCAAGTATATGGTTACAAGAAAATTATGGTATATCTTTAACTGATTTACCTAAAAAAGTAGCTTTAGATAATTATGGTAGTGCATTAGCTCAATTAGCAAATGGACAAATAGATGTTATGGTAACTTATGCAGATGCACGTCTTGATTACGCAGATAAATGGACTACAGATTTTGGTAGAAAATCTTCTATTTGGGATGAGACAAATGTTGTAGGTGTAATGGATAAAATATATAATGACACAATATCAGTAAGTAAAAATTCTAGTATAATGACACCTGAATTAGTCAAAGCGTTACAAAAATCGTTTATAGATATAGCAAAGACTCCAGAAGGAAAAGAAATAATATCTATATACAGTCATAACGGCTATGAAATAGGTAAAAAAGAAAATTATGAAGGTGAGAGAAAAGCACAAAAACTAATACAATCTATGCAAAAGTAATTATTATAAAATGAGTTCATGAAAACTACATGAACTCATTTTATACGCCAAAAAATATAATAGTAAAAATTTGACAATGATTATAATTAATTTAATGGAAAAACTAATTAAAAGTTAATTTAATTATTATGAAGTTAAATTAATAATCAATTGAAAATGGAGGGATATCCTTGATAGAATTTAAAAATGTAAATAAAGTATATCCAAATGGTTTACATGCTCTAAAAAATATATCATTAGATATAGAACAAGGTGAATTTGTAGCCATAATAGGTCTTTCTGGAGCAGGAAAATCAACTTTGCTTCGAACAATAAATAGAATGCATGACATAACAGATGGGACCTTGATAGTAAATAAAAATAAAGTAAATGCTTTAAAAAGTAATGATTTACGTAAATTTAGACGAAAAATTGGAATGGTATTTCAATCATTTAATTTAGTTACTAGAACGACAGTTATAAATAATGTATTGACTTCGAGAGTTCCAGATATGCCACTATGGAAATCGATAATAGGATTATATTCAAAAGAAGATAAGATAATAGCATTAGAAGCTCTAGATAAAGTAGGAATACTAGATAAAGCATATATAAGAGCGGATCAGTTATCAGGAGGTCAACAGCAGCGTGTTGCTTTAGCAAGAACATTAGCTCAAAATCCTGAAATAATACTTGCAGATGAACCCGTAGCAGCGCTTGATCCAATTACAGCAGGACAAGTAATGGATGATTTCAAAAAAATAAATAGAGAAATGAATATATCAGTTCTAATAAATATACATCATGTAGACTTAGCACTTAAATATGCAGATAGGGTAATAGGAATAAAAGCGGGAGAAATAGTATATGATGGAGAATCTAAAGGCGTAACATCTGAAGTTTTAAAGTTAATATATGGTAGAGAATTATCTTCAGATGAAATGATGGGTGAATAAGATGATAGAGTTTATCAAAAATATTTTTAATCCAGAAAAAATAATATTAAATAATGGTAAAGAAATAATGCCTTCTAAACCAAAAACACCATATATTATAATAGGCTTGCTTTTAGCAATATATATATCTGCAATTGTAACAGGATTTAAATTATCAATAGTAATAGAAAGAGGAACTGAATTTTTTGTTATATTAAAAGATATGATTATAATAGATTTTAGTTTTGCTAAATCAGTGATACCTCCATTAATAGAAACTATAAAAATGTCATTACTCGGTTCAATGATTGGTTGTTTTATAGCAATACCATTTGCAATATTGTCTTCTTATAATATAAATAATTCAAAAATTATCTTACTATTAGTAAGATTTATTCTAAGTATAACAAGAACTTTGCCAACTTTAATAATAGCCTTAGTTGCAACTTATATATTTGGATTAGGAACATTTGCAGGTACAGTAGCTATAACTATATTTACATTTGGACTAGTTGTAAAAATGTTATATGAAAAAATAGAAACGGTTGATATGGGACCATTTGAAGCCATGGAAGCAGTTGGAGCAACTAGATTAAAGGCATTTATAGGTTCTATAATACCACAGATATTACCTTATTATATTTCAACATGTCTATATACTTTTGAAATAAATGTAAGATATGCAGCGATATTAGGATATGTAGGAGCAGGTGGTATAGGTCTTATATTAAATGAAAAAATAGGTTGGAGAGAATATAATAAAGTAGGTATGATATTATTAATGTTATTTATAACAGTAGTAATAATAGAAAATATAAGCAAATATATAAGAGAAAGGTTAGGATAATATGAATTTGACAGTAAATGAACAATTAAAAAAAGAGCCAAATCTTTGGATAAATAAAGTCCTAATTGTACTTTTTATAATTGTTATAATATCTTGGGCTTCAAAGACTATAATATTTGCAGGCATCAAAGAAAATGGAATTGAAATAGCAAAAAATGTTATTTTAGGAATATTACATCCAAATACAGAAATGTTATTTGATTTTACAAAAGGTGTTCCATATTTATTATTAGAAACTACGTGTATAGCATTATTAGGTACTTTAATAGGTACAATATTAGCAGTACCACTTGCATTTTTATCATCTAGTAATATAGTTCCAAGATGGATAAGTAGTATAGGATTAGTTATAATAGCGGCTATAAGGACTTTTCCAGCATTTGTATACGGGTTAATGTTTATAAGAGTTACGGGTCCAGGTCCATTTGCAGGAGTACTTACATTATCAATCACATCAATTGGTATGGTTGCAAAATTATATATAGAGACAATTGAAGATTTAGATAAGAAAATATTAGAGTCATTAGATGCAGCAGGATGTAATACTTTTGAGAAAATAAGATATGGAATATTACCACAATTGTTTACAAATTTTATATCGACCGCAATATATAGGTTTGAAATAAATATAAAAGATGCATCTACTCTAGGATTAGTAGGAGCAGGTGGTATAGGAGCACCATTAATATTTGCAATGAATTCATTTAGTTGGGATGAAGTAGGAGCTATATTATTTGGTCTTATAATACTTGTACTAATTGTTGAATTTATTTCTACTAAAATAAGAAATAAACTAGCAAGAGGTTAAAAAATGACTGTAATAGATTTAAATCTATTACAGTCATTTTTAATTATAAAGATATTATACTAATATATTTATTTTTATCAACTATAACTTTTTTATTGTTTGTAAAATAATCAATTATTATATCAGGCATCTCTATTAAAATTTCTTTAGATATTTTACAATCCCTATAAAATTCATAACCACCAGCACCGCTTGAACGATAATTATTCATAACAATAGTGAAGGAATCAGAATCTATAACATCTTTATTCTTATAAGATATTGATGTAACTCTATTTCCTATTTCATTTTTTAAATTGAAAGTATATTTTATATTAGCAAAATAATCATAATTATAATGTTCAACTTTTGGTTTTAAGAATAAATCAGAGATAGATATATTTCCGTTGTTATTATCAAAATAACTAGCACATCTCTCAAGAGCTAACTTTAAAATTTTTCCGTTTATTTCTAAAACTGCTAAGGTATTTGGATAAATATAAGTGGACATAATATCTCTTACTGTTACGTTTTTATTAAATCCTTTAATAGAGTTAGCAAATGAGGTACAAGCTATATCAGCACCACTTTGTTCTAATTGTATTTGATTTATAAAATTGGCTATTTGTGATCCATTTAAAGCCATATCTAAATGACTAGTAGCCGGTAACTCTTTATCTAAAAAGCCAACAGGTGTGTCTAGCCATTTCTGAACTTTTTCTTCTAAATCTAAAAATTCAGTATACATTTTTTTATTAGGATTAATATGAACATTTTTTAATGATGAATTAATATTTTTAATTTTATTATCATCATATTCTAAATTTAATTCTAAAAATTTTCTACCGTTATGAGGTGGTTGAGTAATATAAGTATTATACAAGTATTGACCACTTATTTCCATATGCTGATGTCCGGTTAAAAGTAAATCAAATTCAAATTCAGTACAAATTTTATAAGCTATATTTTCTTTTGTTAAACTTAGTTTTTTTTGTGTTGCTAAATCATATTCAAATCCACCATGATAAATACCAATTAATATATCTACTTCATTTTTAATTTTATTGTAATATTGCTTTACAGATGCAAGAGTATCATTAATATTAAAGTTAGTTAAGTTTTCTTTTCTTTCCCAGATATTTATATAATCAGTAGTAAATCCGATTAATCCAACTTTTAATCCATTTTCCATAATTTTAATATCATAGGGAAGGATATCTAATTTATTTAAAGAATCTTTAACATTACAACATAAGCATTTAGCATTAATATTAGATATATATTTTTTAAGATAATCATATCCATAATTGAAATCATGATTACCAAGTGTTATATAATCATATTCACCAACATTCATTATCTTAGCGATTGGATGAATATCAAAATCCGTATTGCTAACATAATTTGTAAAAGGAGATCCTTGGATAGTGTCTCCACCATCTATAATTAATGTATTTTCATCTTTTTTAAATTCATTTATTATATTTAGCAATCCAAGATTTTTTTTATCCCTATCAATATAATCAGTTGGATAAACATATCCATGTAAATCGGAAGTAAAGTATATTTTTAAATTTTTCATTTATGCACCCCTTTAATTTATAAATTGTATATGTTAATTAGTATAACTAAATATAATAGTTTTAAAAGAAATTCTATATTATTTTAAAAGTTATAAATTACCAAATAGGATAGTCGTAATCTTTTTGTAATATATAGAATAATAATTTATGCTAAACTTAGTTTAAATAATAGGGAGAGTATAAAAAATTTAAAGTTAATAATTATTAGAAGAAGCATATATTTTAATAGTACATATAGGAAATAACATTAAATATTGATTTCCTTTAAATAGACTTAAGATTAAAAGTTTACTTAGTACTCAAAATAATATTAGATGAGGGATGATTATGAAATTAGTATGGTTAATAGTAGCAATTGTATTTGCGATAGTAGAAGTTATAACACCTAGTTTAACATTGATATGGTTTAGCATAGGTGCATTGATAGTATTATTTTTAAGTAGTTTTATAGAAAGTATATTTTTACAAATAGCATTGTTTGCAATGATTTCAATAGCTCTTTTATTTATAGCTACAAAGAAAATAATAAAAAAAGATGAAAATTATAAGTATAATACTAATTTACAGGCAATTATTTCAAAAAGATGTATAGTAAAATCGGAAATACTTCCAGAAAAAGTAGGTACAGTAGTTTTAGATAGTCAAGAATGGAGTGCAGTATCTGTTAATGGAGAAAAAATAGAAACAGGTGAAATTGTAGAGGTAGTTAAAATTGAAGGAGTTAAATTAGTTGTAAAAAAAATAAATAAAGAATAGAGTGGAGGATTTAAAATGATAGAGTTAATAATGCCAATAATCATACCAATAGTGTTAATAATTGCAGTAATAATCATAGGTATATCTTGTGTAAGGGTAATAAAGCAATCTAAAGTAGGTATAATTATGAGACTTGGTAAGTTTTTAAAAGTAGCAGATACAGGAGTTCATTTTTTAGTACCATTTGTTGATAGTATGAGTTATATAATAGATTTAAGAGAGAATGTAGTGGATTTTCCACCACAGCCAGTTATAACTAAAGATAATGTAACTATGCAAATAGATACAGTAGTTTATTATAGGATTACAGATCCAGCTAGATATGTATTTGAAATAGCAAATCCAATAACAGCAATAGAAAATTTAACTGCTACAACTCTTAGAAATATAATAGGGGAATTAGATTTAGATGAAACATTGACATCTAGAGATATAATTAACACAAAAATGAGAGTTATATTAGATGAAGCAACAGATAAATGGGGGATAAAAGTTAACAGAGTTGAACTTAAAAATATAATGCCACCGCATGATATTCAAGTAGCTATGGAAAAACAAATGAGAGCTGAAAGAGAAAGGAGAGAGTCTATATTACAAGCAGAAGGAAGTAAATCAGCATCTATACTTCAAGCAGAAGGTGAAAAGCAATCAGTAATATTAAAAGCAGAAGCAAAAAAAGAATCTATGATTCGTGAAGCAGAAGGACAAAAAGAAGCTGCTATACTAGGTGCTGAGGGAGAGGCAGAAGCAATAAGACAACTTGCAATAGCAAAGGCACAAGGAGAGGCTGAAGTTATACTAAGAGTTCAACAAGCAACGGCACAAGGCTTAAGAGATGTATTTTTAGCTATGAAAGAATCAGATGTTGATGATAATATATTAGCATTAAAATCTATAGAAGCATTAGAAAAAGTAGCTAATGGAAAGGCAACTAAACTTGTATTACCTTCAGATACTGTAAATTTCTTAGGTACATTTAAAGGTATAAAAGAGGTTTTAGGTAGCGAGGAGTAGTATATATATTGTATAAAAATTTATATCAAAAGAAGTCTTATAATAGTATAAGGCTTCTTTTTTACATATCAGGAATTAGTATTACTTGAGAAACTGTTGATAACTTATAAACATAATATATAGTAATAACCTTGAATATGTAAAAAAGATATTTTAAGCAATGAACATAGTAGTTGGCAACGTGTTAGAAAAATATTTGAGTGAAATTTTTATAATTAAGGATTACTAATTATATATTTCGACAAAGTTAAACTCAGCATATAAGAATAAATTTATAAACATAGCAAAATTCATAATAAAATGACTGAATTTTTCTAAAATTATATAGTAAAATATAGTATGTTTTACTATATAATTAATTACTATATGGCATATCAATAGGGGGAGGAGATTTTACATATGGGACATCAAGAAATAATTAAATATGAAAATCTCATTAGCGAGGATAAGATTAATAAATTTAAAAATGGACAATCATATGATAGCTATAAATTTATGGGAAATCATAAGTCTATATATGAAAATAAGGAAGGTATAAGTTTTACACTATGGGCACCTAATGCGAGACAAGTATATCTAGTAGGAGATTTTAACAATTGGAATAGAGAGTCTCATCCAATGAGAAATATAAATAATAGTGGAATATGGAATATTTTTTTAACAGATGTAATAATAGGTCAATCATATAAATATAATGTAATAGGTTGCGATGGAATTAGTAGAATAAAATCTGATCCATATGCAATATATTCAGAAAAAAGGCCAAATACAGCATCAATAATATATAACCACGATAATTATAAATGGAAAGATGGAAATTGGGAAAAAAACAAATTAAATAAAGTTTATGATAATGAGCCTATGAATATTTATGAGGTGCATTTAAGTTCATGGAAACGAAAGTGGGATGGAGAGTTTTTATCATATAAAGAGCTATATGAGATGATAGACTATGTGAAAAATATGGGATATACACATATAGAAATACTTCCAATAACAGAACATCCATTAGATGAGTCTTGGGGATATCAGACAATAGGATATTATAGTAGTAATAGTAGATACGGTACACCAAATGAATTTAAGGCATTTATAGATAAATGTCATGAGAATGAGATTGGCATAATAGTTGACTTTGCATACAGCCATTTTTGTAAAGATGAGCATGGATTATATAAATTTGATGGAAGTAATCAATTTGAATATAGTGATCCATTAAAAGCAGAAAATATAGGATGGGGAACTGCACATTTTGATTTAGGCAAACCAGAAGTTAATAGTTTTTTAATATCAAATGCGCTTTATTGGTTTAATGAATATCATATAGATGGAATAAGGGTAGATGCAGTATCTAGTATGTTGTATCTAGATTATGATATAGGACAATGGAGACCTAATAAATATGGAGGAAGAGAAAATTTAGAGGCAATAGAGTTTATAAAAAGATTTAATGAGAAAATATACACATATGTTAAGAGTCCTCTAATAATAGCAGAAGAATCTACTGCATGGCCGATGGTAACAGGACCTACATATAAAGGAGCATTAGGATTTACATATAAATGGAATATGGGATGGATGAATGATACATTAAGATATATGGAAATGGATCCAATATATAAAAAGTATCATCATGAATTAATAACTTTTTCTTTTATGTATGCATTTTCTGAAAACTTTATATTACCATTGTCACATGATGAAGTTGTTCATGGGAAAAAATCACTTCTAGATAAGATGCCTGGTGATACATGGCAAAAGTTTGCAGGTCTTAGAACATTATATGCGTACTATATGATACATCCAGGGAAAAAACTTTTATTTATGGGATGTGAATTTGCACAAGGATTAGAGTGGAGATATTCATATGGACTAGAATGGACACTATTAGATCAAGAACCCCATATAAAAATGAAAAATTATGTAAAGGATTTAAATAATTTATATAAAAATGAAAAGTCAATGCATGAAATAGATAATAGTTATGATGGATTTGACTTTATAGATCCTCATAATAGTGAGCAAAGTGTAGTAGTACTTATGAGAAAAGGTAAAAATCCTAAGGATTTTATAATAGCAGTAATAAACTTTACTCCAGTAGTTCATTATGACTATAAAATAGGAGTTCCATATAAAGGGACATATGAAGAAGTCTTAAATTCAGATAATAATGAATATTGGGGATCGAATCAGACTATGAAGAATATAGAGTTATTTTCTTCAAATGAAAAATGGCACAACAAAGAATATTGTATAAAAATAAAAGTACCTCCTTTAGGTGTTAGTTTTATAAAGGGAAAAGATATAGATATGAATCAACTAGAAATAGAAAAAGAAGATAAAATTTTCATAGGTGGAAAGAATGAGAGATTAGATATTAAAAAAGGTGAGGAAATATTAAAAAATATAATTAAAGTACAAAAATTATAATAGTAAAATTGCTAATTAGTAATAAGGGGGATAAATAGTGAAAAAAGAAATGTTAGCTATGATTTTAGCAGGGGGACAAGGTTCAAGGTTAGGAGTTTTTACAAAGAGAATTGCGAAACCAGCAGTATCATTTGGAGGTAAATATAGAATTATAGATTTTGTGTTAAGTAATTGTTCTAATTCAGGGATAGACACAGTAGGTGTTTTAACACAATATAGACCTTTAATTTTAAATACTCATATAGGAATGGGAAGCCACTGGGATTTAGATAGAATAAATGGAGGAGTATATGTACTTCAACCATATATGAGTGAAACCGAAGGGTGTTGGTACAAAGGTACAGCAGATGCTATATATAAAAATATGGACTTTATAGATAGCTACAATCCAGAATATGTATTAGTATTATCAGGAGACCACATATACAAAATGGATTATAATAAAATGCTTTCATACCATAAAGAAAGAAATGCAAAGGCTACAATAGCTGTAATTGAAGTTCCGTGGGATGAAGCTTCAAGATTTGGAATATTAAATACACATGATGATGGAAGTATTTATGAATTTGATGAAAAACCAGAAAATCCTAAAAACAATTTAGCATCTATGGGAGTTTATATATTTGATTGGAATATTTTAAAAAGTTACTTTAAACAAGTTAAAACAGATGGAATAAATTATGATGATTTTGGTAAAAATTTATTACCTAAAATGTTAGAGAATAATGTTGAAATGTTTGCATATCCGTTTACAGGATATTGGAGAGATGTAGGTACGATACAAAGTTTATGGGAAGCTAACATGGATCTTATAAATTCAACAGAAGTATTAGACTTAAATGACCATAAGTGGAGAATATACACAAATACAAAAGCTATGCCACCTCAATATATAGGTTTAAATGCGAATATAAGTAAATCTTTAATTGCAGATGGATGTGTAGTATTAGGTGAGGTTGCTCATTCTGTATTATCTCATGGAGTTGAAGTCGGTACAGGAAGCACTGTAAAAGATTCTGTAATAATGCCTAATGTTAAGATAGGTAAAAATGTAATCATAGAAAAAGCTATGATAGGAGAAGGTGCAACAATAGAAGATAATTCCTATATAAGAAATGATACAAATGAAATAAATGTAGTATCTGAGTATGAAATTGTAAAAGCTGAAGCTATATTAGAAGGAGGGCTATAAGATGATAAATAAGTGTATGGGATTAATAAACTTAAATAAAAAAGGAGAACCAAATATAACAAAACTTAATTATGGAAGACCTTTAGCATCAACACCAATAGCTGGAAGATATAGAGTAATAGATTTTACTCTATCTAATATGGTTAATTCAGGAATAACTAATATAGGAATATTTGCAAAAGAAAAATATAGATCTTTAACAGATCACATAGGAAGTGGAAAAGATTGGGATTTAAGTAGAAAAAAAGGTGGATTATCCATATTTAGTCCGGAAGATACGGAAGATCAAAATAAATATCCATATAGAAAAGGTGATATTTATAATATATTATGTAATATTGGATACATAGAAAAGAGTGAGGAAGAGTATATATTAATTTCCCCTAGTTATATGATGTGTAATATGGATTATACAGAAGCAATAAGATATCATATAAGATCTAAAAACGATATAACAATGATATATAAAAAAGTTTATAATGCAAATGAAGATTTTGATGGAAATTTAACTCTGGTCTTAGATGATAAAAAAGTTGTAAATATAGGTAGTAATTTAGGTGTATACTCTAGTGCAAATATATGGATGGAAACATATATAATGAAGAGAGAGGACTTTATAAAAACTATATATATGTTAAGCAATACAGGTGAATATTTATATTTAGAAGATTATATATCTGAACAAATCAAAGAATTAAGAGTTGGATCATATGAACATAAAGGATACTTAAAATGTATAAAAACAACGAAATCTTATTTTGAAATGAGTAAAGATTTATTAAATTTAGATGTAGCTAAAGAATTATTATATTCAGATAGAAGGATATTAACTAAAGAGAAAAATGAATCTCCGACTGTATATTCAGATACTGCTAGTGTAGAAAATTCATTCATAGCTACTGGATGTGTAATAGAAGGAAATGTTAAAAATAGTATAATATTTAGAAAAGTACATATAAAAGAAGGAGCTAATATAGAAAACTGTGTTGTAATGCAAAATTGTACAATAGATAAAGATGTAGATTTACAAAATGTAATATTTGATAAAAATATAAATATTGGAGAAGGAAAAGAATTAAGAGGAGATGAAAATTATCCTATTGTCATAGAAAAAAATATAAGTATTTAGAGGGGGAAATTTTTAGTGAAAGTTCTTTATGCAACATCAGAATGTTGGCCATTTGCAAAGACTGGGGGATTAGGTGATGTAGCTTATGCATTACCTAAAGCATTAAAAAAAGAAGGCATTGATATTAGAGTAATATTACCAAAGTATTCAAATATGCCAAATTATTTGAAGGAAAAATTAAGAGAAGTAGCCATATTTAATGTCAAAGTAGGTTGGAGAAATCAATACTGTGGACTATTAGAATTGGAATTAGATGGAGTTAAGTTTTATTTTATAGATAATGAATATTACTTCAAAAGAGAAGGTGAAATTGCATATCTTTATGGGTACGAGGATGATGCAGAAAGATATACTTTCTTTAGTAATGCAGTACTTAAAGCTATATCAATTCTTGATTTTTATCCAAATATAATACATTTAAATGATTGGCATACAGGAATGCTTCCTCTAATTTTAAAAGAAAAATATAATGATGATATAAAATATAAAGATATAAAAACTATATATACAATTCATAATCTACAATATCAAGGTGTATTTTCAAGTACAGTACTATCAGAAGTACTAGATCTTCCATATAAATATTTTGAAAATGGAGATGTTGAGTATTATGGTGGTGTTAGTTATATGAAATCAGGTATAGTTTTTAGTGATAAGGTAAGTACAGTTAGTCCGACTTATACGAATGAAATACAAACAGCTTTTTATGGAGAGAGCTTAGATGGGTTGCTAAGACACAATTCATATAAATTAAAGGGGATATTAAATGGTATAGACTATGACTTAAATAATCCTAAAATAGATAAGGACATATTTGTTAAATTTGATATTAATAGTATTGATAAAAAAGTTGAAAATAAACTTAAATTACAAGAAATACTAGGTCTTGAAATAAATTCAGATATACCATTAATAGGAATAGTTTCAAGATTAGTATCACAAAAAGGATTTGATTTAATATCTTATATTATGCCAGAACTTATGAGAGAAAATTTACAAATTGTAGTATTAGGAACTGGAGATTATCAATATCAATCGATGTTCAATTACTATGACTCGCATTTCCCTAAAAAAGTATCAGCAAGAATAACATTTGATAGTGTATTAGCTGGGCAGATATATGCATCAAGTGACATATTTTTAATGCCATCATTATTTGAGCCATGTGGAATTGGACAAATGTTGGCTATGAGATATGGATCGATTCCTATTGTTAGAGAAACCGGTGGATTAAAAGATACTGTTGACCCATATAATCAATATACAGGTAAAGGAAATGGATTTACATTTGCAAATTATAATGCTCATGAGATGCTTTATTGCATACAAAGGGCTATAGGGCTTTATCATAATAAAAATATATGGAATAATTTAATAGTTAATGCTATGGAAACTGATAGTAGCTGGAAAAAATCAGCTCAAGATTATATAAAGACCTATCAAGATATGTTAGATTAAAGGGGTGACTTGATTTTGCTCACAATTAGTAAAAAGAAGTTTAAACAACAATTTGAGACTAAGATGTATAGTATATATGCTCAATCTATAGAAGAAGCTAGTAATGAACAACTATTAAATGTTTTATGTAGCGTTATAAAAGATATAATACCAAAAAAGTGGACTGAGAGTAAGATAAGATGTCAAAAAGAGGTATATTATTTTTGTATAGAGTTTTTGATAGGAAGACAGCTTAAATCAAATTTATTAAATTTAGATTTAGAAGATACAATAAGAGAGGGATTAGATGAGCTAAATATTAGTTTAGATGATTTAATCGTAGAAGAAATAGATCCAGCTCTAGGAAACGGTGGATTAGGAAGATTAGCGGCATGTTTTTTAGATTCTATGGCATCATTAGAAATAAGTGGTCATGGATATGGAATAAGATATAAATATGGATTATTTGAGCAAAAATTTGTGAATGGTTATCAGGTAGAAGTACCTGATAACTGGCTTACGCAAGGTAATTATATATGGGAGACAGTAAGACCTAATAAAGCTGTTGTAGTTAAATTCGAAGGTGATGTTCAATTAATAAATGAACATGGAAAGTTAAAGGTTGAACATAAAAATTATATACCAGTTATGGCAATGCCGTATGATATACCTATAATAGGGTATCAAAATGATTTTATAAATACTTTAAGATTATTTAAGAGTGATGTTGTTAGAAGAGATTTTGGTCCAATATCATCTAATGCTAAGAACTATTCTGGTAGTTATGAAGAGGCACTTAAGTATAAGTACTACTCAGAGGAAATCTCTCAAGTCCTATATCCTAATGACTCAAACTACGCAGGAAGACTATTAAGGTTAAAACAAGAGTATTTCTTTGTAAGTGCAGGAATACAAGATATAATAAGAAAATTCAAGAAAAATAAATCTAATATACTAGAGTTACCTAAAAGTGTAGCTATTCATATAAATGACACACATCCAACACTTTGTATACCAGAACTTATGAGGATTTTATTAGATGAAGAAGGATTATCCTGGGACCAAGCTTGGGATATAACTAAAAATACAGTATCTTATACAAATCATACAATAATGGCAGAAGCTATGGAAAAATGGCCTTTTGAAATGATGAAAAAATTATTACCTAGAATATATATGATAATTGAAGAAATAGATAGAAGATATAAAAACTATTTAAATGAAAAATATAATGATGTTAATAAAGTACAACGAATGAGTGTTATAAACTGTGAAAATATAAGCATGGCGAATTTATGTATAATGGGAAGTAATAGTGTAAATGGAGTAGCAAATCTTCATACAGAGATACTTAAACATGAAGTACTGAAAGATTTTTATGAAGATGAGCCCAACAAATTTAATAATAAAACTAATGGTATAGCTCATAGAAGATGGTTAATGAACTGTAATTCTAAATTAACGGAGCTTATAACTAGTTTAATAGGTGAAGAATGGAAAAAAGATACTTCTAAATTAGAAGATTTAGAAAAGTATAAAGAGGATTTAGATGTATTAAATTCTTTAGATAAAATAAAGAAACATAATAAAACACAGTTAGCTAAATATATAAAAGATAAATATGATATAGAAATAAATCCAAATTCGATATATGATGTTCAAATTAAAAGGTTACATGCATACAAGAGACAACTTTTAAATGTTTTTCATATACTTCATTTATATCATGAATTATTAGACAATCCTAGTTTTGATATGGAGCCGAGAACATTTATATTTGGTGCAAAAGCTGCACCTGGATACCATCTAGCAAAATCGATAATTAAATTTATAAATTCAGTAGCATATAAAATAAATAATGATGAAAAAGTAAATGATAAAATAAAAGTTGTATTTGTAGAAAATTATAGTGTATCTTTAGCTGAAATTATAATACCAGCTACAGATGTTAGCGAACAAATTTCTACTACAACAAAAGAAGCATCAGGAACAAGTAATATGAAATTTATGATGAATGGTGCAATAACTATAGCCACATTAGATGGTGCAAATATTGAAATACATGACCAAGTTGGAGATGAAAATATTATACTATTTGGATTAAGTGCCCAACAAGTTTTAGATTATAACAAATATGGTGGATATTCAGCTCTTGATTTATATAAATCTAATATGTATATAAAAAGGGTTATAGATGATTTAATAAATGGATTTATACCTAATATAGAAAATGAAGGTAGAGATATCTATGATTCACTAATAACGTATAATGATGAATATTTTGTTTTAAGAGATATGGAAAATTATATAGAAGCACAACGTAAGATAGATAAATTATATAAACAAAAAGAAAAATGGAATAGAATATCTATAGTTAATATAGCTAATTCAGGTATATTTTCTTCAGATAGAACTATATCACAATATGCTAAAGAGATTTGGTTTAAGGGATGTGAGAGAAATGGGGAATATGATAAGTTATAATTCTTGGGAAAATAAGGCTCCTTTTGGAGCCTTGAAAATTAACCAAGAAATGAGAATATTAGTAAATGCAAATGAAGAGGGTAATATATCGAATATTGCCTGGGTAATATTAAAAGAAAATGTAGAAATAAGTAGAATTAACTTAATAAGAGAAGGTAAAAAGTCTTATCAAGGAGAGTGTAGCTGTTTTGAAGATATAGGTGTATATTTTTATTACTTTGAAGTAGAAATTGATGTAAATGGTCAAAAGTATAAATTATTTTATGGTAAAAGAAAAGAAGATGGAGAATCTTGTGAGTATACCTATGAAAATATAAATAAGTATCAAGTTACAGTATATAAAGATTATAAAGTTCCTGACTGGTATCAAAAAGGTATTGTATATCATATATTTGTAGATAGATTTAATAATGGAAATAAAACAAAAAAAGTAAGTAATCCTAAAGAAAATAGTTTTATATATGGCAATTGGAGCGATACTCCTATGTATATAAAAGATAAAGAGGATGAAATAATAAGATGGGATTTCCATGGAGGAAATTTGAAAGGTATAATAGATAAACTTACATACTTAAAAAAGTTAGGTGTAAGTATTATATATTTAAGTCCAATATTTGAAGCCTCGAGTAATCATAAGTATGATACAGGTGATTATGAAAAAATAGATCCAATGTTTGGTGATGAAGAAATATTTGAAGATTTAATAAAAAAAGCAGAAAAAAAAGGAATAAATATAATATTAGATGGAGTATTTAGTCATACAGGAGCTGATAGTAAATACTTCAATAGATATGGAAGGTACGATGAAATAGGTGCATTCCAATCACAAAAGTCAAAATATAGTTCTTGGTATAATTTCGAAAACTTTCCAAAAGAATATAAGTGTTGGTGGGATATAGAAGCATTACCAAATGTTAATGAATTAAACTCTAGCTACATAGATTATATTGTAAAAAGTAAAGATAGTATAATTAGGAAATGGACAAGTAAAGGTGTAAAAGGATGGAGATTAGATGTAGCTGATGAACTTCCAACAGAATTTATAAAAGAGTTAAAAAGGGAGCTAAAAGATGTGGATAATGAAGCGGTTTTAGCTGGAGAAGTCTGGGAAGATGCATCTAATAAGATAAGTTACGAAGAAAGAAGAAGTTATCTCTTAGGAGAACAATTAGATTCAGTAATGGGATATCCTTTTAGGAATAATGTGATTTCCTTTTTAAAAAGAGAAATAAATTCTAATGAACTTAAGAATAAATTCATGGAAATTAAAGAAAACTATCCTAAAGAGGCATTTAAGTCGAATTTAAATTTAATAGGTAGTCATGATGTTAATAGAATAAAAACAGAGCTAAATGAAGATAAGGATATGGTTAAATTAGCCGTGTCTATTCAAATGACATTTGAAGGAGTACCATATATATATTATGGTGATGAAGCAGGACTTTGCGGAAAAACAGACCCAGATAATAGAAGAACATATCCTTGGAATAATGAGGATGAAGATATGGTAGAATTCTATAAAAATATTATAAGTACAAGGAATAAATTGAATGCTTTAGTTTCTGGAGATACTAAGTTTATAGATACTAAAAATGATAATATATTTGGATTTATAAGAATTACAGAAAATAATGAAAAAATATTAGTTTTAGTAAATAGAGACAATAATGAACAGACTATAAATTTAAGTTTACAAGAAAATATATTAGAGGAAATAGATATAAATTATAGTGTAAAAAAATATGTAGAGATTGTATCTAAAGAAGAAAATATTTTTAATATTAATTTAGATTTTAAATCTTTTAGAATCTTTAATGTAAGATAAGCAAGAAAAAATAATTTATACTTTTTAATAAAAATACTGTATTATAGATTTAATTTTTGTACATAATTCTACTAAAATTAGAATTATTAAAAAATTGAAGAGGATGATACTTATGAATAATGTTATTTTAGCAGGAAGACTTACTAGAGATGCAGACATAGATTTTATTGGCGATTCTCAAATAGCAAGAGCAAGATTTACACTAGCAGTAGATAGAGATTATAAAGATAAATACGGTAATAGAGGTACAGATTTTATTAATATAGAAGCTTGGGGAAATAGAGCACAGGTTTTTGCACCCAGATTAAAAAAGGGGGCATTTACATTAATAGAAGGAAATATTGTTGTAGATAAATATAAAACACATCAGGATGAAAATAGATACATAACAAAGATTTCTGTAAATAATTTTAAATATATAGAGAATAGAGATAGAATTATAAATAAAGAGAATAATCACTATGATGGAAGTGAATTATTTGAAAATACAAGTATAGATACAAATACAATAGAGGCAGAATTTCCATTTTAGATTTATTATGATAATTTAAATATAGAAAAGGAGTATAAATTAAATTAATTTATACTCCTTTTCTATATTTTACTAAAAAAATAATTAATGAATTTTCTAGTAAATGATTTATTAAAATATACTCAAAGTAGATAAAACTAATTTAATTAAGTTATTAATGAAAAACACTTAATTAAAATAAAAAAATAATTCTAAAAAGTTATACAAACTTTATTTTTTAATGTAATATATAAAGAAATAGTATATAATTAATATATAATAAAAAAAAGGGGAATTAATTATGAGAAAAAAGATGACATTAACAAGTAAAATATTATTAGGATTATTATTAGGTTTTTTATTTGGACTAATTTTAAATCAAATTCCATCAAATTACATAAAAGATACATTAATATTAGGAGGAGTACTTAAGGTTTTAGGGAGTGGATTTACATCTGCAATAAAAATGATGGTTGTACCATTAGTATTTGTTTCATTGATATGTGGTTCAGCATCTATGGGAGATGTTAATAAGCTAGGAAGAATAGGTGGAAAAACTATGCTATTCTACTTAGGAACAACCGCAATAGCAATAATTATATCATTAATTTTAGGAAATGTACTAAAACCAGGTGTAGGTCTTGATATGAGTCATATGGTTTCAGGCGAAGTTGTAGTAGGAGAGTCGAAATCAATAGTTGATATAATATTAAATATTATACCAAGTAATCCAGTACAATCATTAGCAAATGGAGAAATGTTACAGATAATATTCTTTTCATTACTTATAGGAATAGCTATAAATATAGTAGGTAAAAAAGCTGAACCAATTAAGGTACTATTTGAAAGTGCAAATGAGGTTTGTATGAAAATGGTACATATAATAATGCTATTTGCACCATATGGAGTATTTGCATTAGTTTCTGATACATTTGCAAATGTTGGTACAAATGCAGTATTTGCATTATTAAAATATATTGGAGTTGTATTATTAGGTTTATTAATTCATGTAACTTTAGTTTATGGTGGATTATTTAAAGTATTTACAAAGCAAAACCTAAAACCTTTCTTGAAGAAGTTTACACAAGTTGCAGCTGTAACATTTTCTACTGCATCAAGTAATGCTTCTGTACCAGTAAGTTTAGAGATAATGGAAGAATTAGGTGTAGGTAAAGCAACGAGATCATTTACAATACCAATGGGAGCAACTATAAATATGGATGGAACAGCTATAATGCAAGGTATAGCAGCATTATTTATAGCT
>JAVXLU010000009.1:0-3736 GCA_036646635.1 Romboutsia sp. | reverse complement strand
TACCATTAGAAGGAATAGGCCTTATAATGGGTGTTGAAAGAATAATAGATATGTTTAGAACTACTGTAAATGTTATGGGAGATAATATATGTACTCTAGTAATAGCGAATAGTGAAAAAGATTTAGATTTAGAAAAATATAATAAAAACATTAGTTCTGAATTAGCATAGTCATGATTAAAATAAAAATGAGTACTAATATTATACGTAATGTATATGTTAGTACTTATTTTTATTTATTATAAAAATATATTGACAGTATAGTAACTTTACACTTTACACTTATATAAGTAAGAAATATATTTAGGAGGAATAAAATTTGAAAAAGCAATTTTTAGAATATGCTATACCATCAGCATTAGCTATGTGTATAGCTTCATTTAATACAGTATTAGATGGAGTATTTTTAGGTAGAGGAGTTGGAGACTTAGCACTTGCAGCTGTAAATATAGTGATGCCACTTACCATAATATTTTTTGGTTTGGCTACAATGGTTGCAGTTGGAGGAGGAGCATTAGTTTCTAAAAACTTTGGAGCTAAAGATGAGGAAAGAGCAGTAAGTATATTTAGACAAGTAATGAAATTTTTAGTTATAGCAAGTTTAACACTTAGTATTATTTGTGTTATTTTTGCACAACCAATAGTAACTTTAATGGGGGCTACAAAAAATCTTCAAGATTTATCTGCAGAATATCTAAGATATTATGCGATGTTTTGTATACCAAATTTATTAGGAATTGCACTTGGAAGTTTTGTAAGAAATGATAATAGACCAAATCTTGCAATGATAGCTACGATAATAGGCACTATATGTAATGTGGCATTGAATTATATATTTATATTTAAACTAGGTCTAGGTATAAAAAGTGCAGCAATAGCAACAGGATTAGGTCAAATAGTTACAGTTTTAATAATAGTACCTCATTTTATAAGCAAAAAAGGAAAATTAACTTTTGGAAATTCTAAAATGGAAAAGGATATAATAAGTGAAGTAATAAAAGTTGGAGTACCTTCATTTATTGCAGAGGCCGCTTTCTCTATTATAATACTTATTCATAATATAGTAATTACAGTTGTAATTGGTGAAATTGGGCTTTCTGTATATGCGGTTATAAATTATATTACAACAAATATATACTTAATATTATTAGGTGTTACACTAGGAGCACAACCGCTTATGAGTTATAATTTTGGTGCAAAGAATGCAGATAAGATAATTGATGTGTACAGTTTAGCAGTAAAAACAAGTAAAATTATAGCAATTGGATTTTTCTTAATATGTTTAATATTTGGAAAATACATAATAGCAATATTTACATCTGATAAAACTATAATTGAAATATCTTATATAGCACTTAATATGACTAATTTAGCATATTTATTAATAGGTAAAAATCTAACAACGACAGTATACTATCAAGCTATAGAAATTACTAAGTATTCAAATTTAATAGGAGCGCTACGTTCTATATTACTACTTCCTATTGTACTTATTGTTTTATCTAAAATATTTGGGGCAAATGGTATATGGATTAGTATGTTTGTAACAGAATTAATAACAATGATTGTAATTAGTAGAGTAGCAAACATAGAAAAATACGCCTATAGAGCAATATCAAATTAATTTAATGTAATAACAAAAAACTTCTGTTTAATTTATATAAATAGGAGTTTTTTCTGTAAAAAGATATTAATAATATTGTATAAGCATATGATAGATAAAGAGCTTGAACAAATATTATAGGGGGTACTTTAGATGAATAGGGGGAGTAACTTCAAAGAAATAATGAAATTTGCAGGTACATATATATCTGTATGTATAGGTTCTGGATTTGCAACAGGACAAGAAATCATGCAGTTTTTTTCAGTACATGGGATGATAAGTATACTATCTAATTTAATATGTATGATAGTTTTAGCTTATTGTGGGGCGAGTTTATTAGAAATAGGTAAGGTTGTAAAATTAAGATCTAGTAATGATATTTTTACATATCTATGTGGAGATTGGATAGGTGGATTTTTTAAAATTTTTATACCGGTATTTTTCTTTTTAAGTTTTGTAGTAATGATATCTGGTGCAGGTGCATCAGTTAATCAATATTATGGAATAAATAAAAATATAGGATCTTTAATTTTATCGATATTAGCACTTATATCAGTTTTAATGGGGATGAATAAAATAATAGATATTTTAGGTAATATAGGACCGATGATTATAATAATATCAGTAGGTGTAGGAATTGTTACAATTACAAGAAATTATGAATCATTTTGTTCTATAAATGAAATAATACCTACATTAAATGTGACTAAAGCAGTTGATAATTGGTGGATGACAGGAATTATTTATAGTGGATTAAATATAATTATAGCCACACCATTTTTAATAGGAGTTGGAGCTACATCTAAAAATAAGAAAAATTGTATTTTAGGAGGAGTTTTAGGTGGTATAATTTTTATGATTGCGGCGATAGCATTAAATTTAGGTATAATGTCAGATATACAAAATCTATATACTACTGAAATACCAACGCTGTATATGGCAGATAAAATAGGTCCAATAGTTGGTATTATGTTCTCATTAATGCTTATAGCAGGAATATATACAACTGCAGTTCCTTTGCTTTGGAGTGTATGTAGTAGCTTTGCTAAGGAAAATACATCTAAGTTTACAGTTATAGCTATATTATGTTCTGTAATAGGATTTATAGGAGGGCGATTGCCATTTGCAATGTTGGTTAATTTTATATATCCGATTTCAGGATTATTTGGGGTAGTTATAGTAATATCTATATTTATAAAAAAGATTAGAATGACTAGGTGAAATTATGATAAGATAGTTACATAATTAAAACTAAGGAGAAAAATGATGAAAAAACAATTAGAAATAGACTATTCATTTGGGTATGTTTTTGATAAAAGCAAACTAATAGTAATGTATCCAGTTGGAACAAATGTAATAGATGAGGAAGAATATGAAATGGAAGTAGAAGTAGCATTTTTAGAGGATGGTATAGAAGTAGCTTTTGAAGAAAGTGATATAAATGAAGCTAATAAAACTATAAAACCATTAGAAATGTTCTTAATGAAACCGAGTAAAGTAATAGCATTTGTAACATCTATAAAAGATGCAAATACTAAAATTGAACTATCTAAATTAGTTAAAGAATTTGATGAAGAATATGAAATAAAAGATAATTATATAAATAAAGGCTATGAGATTAAAGATATATATCATGTTTTTGAGAATGTAGTAAAATATATACCTAATGAAAATATAGAAACTTTAAACATATTAAAGATAGAAGCTAAAAAATTTGATATGGAAGGATTTATAGAAATGATAAAAGAAAATCTAGATGAAGCAATAGATAGAAAGTTAATACCTGTTAATATGATAAAAAGTAATCTTACAGATCGTTTATTTATAAAATCTGAAGATAAAGAAGCTAGAGCTAAGTATGTAGTTTTTGCTATAGATATAAATACATATTCAAATGGTATTTTATGTGGAAATAAAGAAGTAGTTAAAGATATAAACTGTGATATGGGAGATTTAGAAATATCTAATACTAAAGATTTAGGTTTTTTAATAAATGAAATAGATGGATATATTACTTTTAAGATAGCAAACTTTAATTCTCAAACAGAAAATAATCATCAAGTAGCTCAAATAGTTGATTATAGCGGAGTATTTAATCCTATCATGATAAATTTTGTTAATCAATTTATTATAT
>JAVXLU010000008.1:0-32084 GCA_036646635.1 Romboutsia sp. | reverse complement strand
ATAAAAAAAGAAGATGTAATAAATTTAGAAAGAATGGGTGAAAAGTCAGCTGATAATTTAATTAAATCAATAGAAAAATCAAAAGAAAATGATTTGTGGAGATTAATAAATGGTTTAGGTATAAAATTTATTGGACTAAAAGGTGCAAAAATACTTGCAAACAACTTTAAAGATATAGATGAGATAATGAGTTCATCAATTGAAAAATTAGTTGATTTAGAAGAGTTTGGAGAAATAATGGCTAATAGTGTTATTGAATTCTTTAAAGAAGAAAAAAATATAAATATTGTAGAAAAACTTAAAAATAAAGGGGTTAATACAAAATCTAAGGAAGATAAAAATTCTGATGTAGTTAAAATATTTGAAGGTATGAAAATAGTTCTAACAGGAACACTTCCTACTTTAAAAAGAAACGATGCTAAAGATATGATTGAAGCAAGAGGTGGCAAAGCTACTTCTAGTGTAAGTAAAGCAACAAAGTTTGTATTAGCAGGAGAAGAAGCAGGATCAAAACTTACGAAAGCTAATGAATTAGGAATTAAAGTTGTTGATGAAAAAATATTTATAGAATTTTTAAATTTAGATTCTAAAGAAGAAGTAGAAAATATGTTGATATAATAAAAAAAAATGAAATATTGTATAAATAGATATTTTTATTTATAAAATTCGAGAAATTTAAGTTTATATAGAAATGTTTAAATGTGGAAAATTAAGTTAAACATGTGTTAATATTATTAATAGATGATATAGATTTCGTATACAAAATAATTATAAATTAATATTAGATTAAAAAACTATAAAATATTAAAAATATCATATTATAGAATTTAATAATATTTTGAAATAGATTTAAGGAAGGATTAAAAATGACTAGAATTAATAATAGAAAAAATAATCAGATAAGAGATATAAAAATTACAAGAGATTATACTAGATATGCAGAAGGTTCTGTACTTATAGAAATGGGAGAAACTAAGGTGATTTGTACGGCTTCAATAGAAGATAAAGTACCTCCTTTTTTAAGAAATAGTGGAACAGGATGGATAAATGCAGAATATTCAATGCTTCCTAGATCTACTCATCAAAGAAAAATAAGAGAATCGTCTAGAGGTAAAGTTGATGGTAGAACTCAAGAAATACAAAGATTAATAGGTAGATCTATAAGATCTGTAATAGATTTAAATAAATTAGGTGAAAGAACTATTTGGGTTGACTGTGATGTAATACAAGCTGACGGTGGAACTAGAACAGCATCTATAACAGGTGCATTTGTTGCTGTAGTAGATGCATTAAATAAATTATATAAATCTAAAGCGATAAAGGAAATACCTGTAAGAAACTTTGTATCAGCTATAAGTGTAGGTATAGTAAATCAAGAACATGTACTTGATTTATGTTATGAAGAAGATTCTAATGCACAAGTAGATATGAATATAATAATGACGGATAAAGGTGAGTTTGTCGAAGTTCAAGGAACTGGAGAAGAAAGACCATTTTCAAGAACGGATTTAAATACACTTTTAGAACTTGGAGAAAAAGGTAATAAAGAATTAATAAAAGCTCAAAGAGATGCATTAGGTGAAATAGCAGATGAAATATTAGGTATGGAATATGGAAATGAAGTAGTAATAGCTACGAATAATACTCATAAACTAGAAGAAATAGGCTCAATATTAAAGGACTTTGATTATACGATATATTCACTAAAAGATGTAAACCTAGATGGTATAGAAATAGTTGAAGATGGAAAAACATTTGAACATAATGCTCTTATAAAGGCTAGAACAATAGCTAAATTAACTAATCAAATATCGATATCAGATGATTCGGGATTAGAAGTTGATGCTATAAATAAAAAACCAGGTGTTTATTCTGCTAGATATGCAGGAGAAAATGCAACGGATGAAGAAAATAGACAAAAGTTAATTAAAGCATTACACAATGTATCTATGAGCAAGAGAACTGCAAGATTTGTATCTGCAATAGCAGTAGTTTTTCCTGATGGAAAAGAATTTGTAGTTAGAGGAACTTGTGAAGGAACTATAGGATTTGAAGAAAAAGGTAAAAATGGATTTGGATATGATTCATTATTTATAGTTGATGGATACAATAAAACTTTTGGAGAAATACCAGCTACAATTAAAAATACTATAAGTCATAGAGCTAATGCTTTAAAACTGATGAAAAGTGAGTTTAATAAAAGGGTAGTGAGATAGATGAAGGTAGGAATATTAAGTGACACACATGGTGTAAAAAAATTTATTGATAAAACTATACAATATTTAAAAAAATGTGATTTAATAGTTCATGCAGGTGATAATTTCTCAGATACTAAGTATATATATAAAGAAACCAATGTTCCGATTATGGCAGTAAAAGGAAATTGTGATTTCGATAATGTAGAAGATGAGTTAGTATTTGATATAGAAGATAAAACTGTATTTTTATCTCATGGAGATAGATATGCTGTAAAACAGGGTATAAATTTATTAGAATCAAAAGCCAAGTCTATAAATGCTGATATAGTAGTATTTGGTCATACTCATGTACCTTTATGTATAGAAAAAGATGATATACTTTATATAAACCCAGGTAGTGTGTCAATTCCTAGAGAAGTAAATTATAAAAGTTTTTCTATAATAAATATAGAAAATGGAAATATAAATATAGAAAAAATAAAAATATAATAAATGTGCATAATCGTGTAAATCAAGGCAACACTTGTAAATAAAAAAAGTTATGTGCTATAATTAAAGAGTTGAACAATAAATAGAATGGATTATAATTCCATACGCAAATTATTACATAATCATATAGGAGGATTAATTCGATGAAAGCAGAATTAATTAAAAAAGAAGGAAACAAAGTTACTTTAAAAATAACTGTAGATAATAATAAATTTGAAGCAGCGGTAACAAAAGCTTACAACAAAAATAGAGGTAAGTATAATATAGCAGGATTTAGAAAAGGGAAAGCACCAAAGATTGTTATAGAAACTCAATATGGAAAAGGTATATTCTATAATGATGCTATAGAAATGTTATTCCCAGAAGTATACCCAACTGCTCTAGATGAGTTAAATATAGACCCAATAGATAGACCAGACTTAGATGTTGAAGAAATAAGCAAAGACAATGGATTAGTAATGGTTGTTAATGTTGAAGTTAGACCTGAGTTTGAGTTAGGTGCTTACAAGGGTATAGAAGTTTCTAAAGTTGATAATAATGTAAGTGAAACAGAAGTGGAATTAAGATTACAAGAAATGTTAGAAAAAAATGCTAGATTAGTAAGTGTTGAAGATAGAACAATAGAATCTGGAGATACAGCTGTTATAGACTTCGAAGGTTTTGAAAGCGGTGTAGCTTTTGAAGGTGGAAAAGGTGAGAATCATAACTTAGTTATAGGATCAAACTCTTTCATACCAGGATTTGAAGAACAATTAACAGGTAAAAAAGCTGGAGAAGAAGTTGAAGTAAATGTTACTTTCCCAGAGGAATATCATGCAGAGAACTTAGCTGGTAAAGCAGTAGTATTTAATGTAAAAATAAATGATGTGAAAGTTAAAGAATTAGCTCAATTAGATGATGAGTTTGCTAAAGATACAACTGAATTTGATACATTAGCAGAGTTAAGAGCTGATGTTAGAGCTAACTTAGAAAAAGAAGCTCAACAAAAAGCTGATGGAGAAATGAGAAACTCTTTAGTTGAAAAAATATCTGTAAATACAGAAGTAGAAGTACCTAATGTGATGGTAGAACACCAAATAGATAATATGTTAATGGAACTTAACTACCAATTACAATACCAAGGATTAAACTTACAACAATTATTAAGTATGACAGGAAGAGATGTAGCTGAATTGAGAGAAGAAAGAAGAGCTGATGCACAAAAATTAGTTAAATCTTCTTTAGTATTAGAAGCTATAGCTGATGCAGAGAAAATAGAAGTAACAGATGAGGATTTCAATGCTGAATTAGAAAAAATGTCAGCTATGTACAATATGGAAGTTGATAAAGTAAAAGCTTCTTTAAAAGAAAATGATATAGAAGATATAAAAGGTCAAGTAAAAATAAGAAAAACAATAGACTTATTAGTAGATAATGCAACAATAGCTTAGTTTTTTACAGTAGCCTAATTAGGCTACTGTAAATTATATATAAATAAATACAAAGATATAGAGGGGGTATGATATATGGCACTAGTACCTACAGTTGTAGAACAAACAGGAAGAGGAGAAAGATCTTATGATATATATTCTAGGTTATTAAAAGATAGAATAATATTTTTAGGAGATGAAGTAAATGATGTTACAGCAGGGCTTATAGTAGCTCAGTTGTTATTTTTAGAAGCTGAAGACCCAGATAAGGATATACATTTATATATAAACTCACCAGGTGGTAGCGTAACTGCAGGAATGGCTATTTATGATACTATGCAATACATTAAACCAGATGTAAGTACTATATGTATAGGTTTAGCTGCTTCAATGGGAGCGTTCCTATTAACAGCAGGAGCAGAAGGAAAGAGATTTGCATTACCTAATAGTGAAATAATGATACATCAACCTTTAGGTGGGGCAAAAGGTCAAGCAACTGATATAGAAATACATGCTAGATGGATACTTAAAATTAAAGAAAAATTAAATAAAATATTAGCAGAAAGAAGCGGTCAGTCATTAGAAAAAGTTAAAATGGATACTGAGCGTGATAATTTCATGAGTGCAGACGAAGCTAAAGAATATGGTTTAATTGATGAAGTAATCACAAAAAACCGTAGATAGGAAGAGGTGTTAATATGTCAAAATACGAAGAGAAAAGACAGTTAAAATGTTCATTCTGCGGTAAAAATCAAGAGCAAGTAAGAAGATTAATTGCAGGTCCAAATGTTTATATATGTGATGAATGTGTGGAACTTTGCGATGAAATTATTCAAGAAGAAATAGAAGAAACTGTAGAAGAGGATACTACATCATTACCAAAACCTAAGGAAATGATGGAAATACTAAATGACTATGTAATAGGTCAAGAAAAAGCTAAAAAATCTTTATCAGTAGCCGTTTATAATCATTACAAAAGAATCTATAGTAAAAAATCGAGTTCAAAAGATATAGATATTCAAAAGAGTAATATACTTTTACTTGGACCAACGGGTTCTGGTAAAACTTTATTAGCTCAAACTTTAGCAAAGACACTTAATGTACCTTTTGCAATGGCAGATGCTACATCTTTAACAGAAGCAGGGTATGTTGGAGAAGATGTTGAGAATATACTTCTAAAACTTATTCAAGCAGCTGATTTTGATATAGAAAAAGCTGAAAGAGGTATAATCTATATAGATGAAATTGATAAAATTGCTAGAAAATCAGAAAACCCATCCATAACTAGAGATGTTAGTGGAGAAGGTGTACAACAGGCACTTCTAAAAATATTAGAAGGTACAGTTGCAAATGTTCCACCACAAGGTGGAAGAAAACATCCTCACCAGGAATTTCTAAAAATAGATACTACAAATGTATTATTTATACTAGGTGGAGCTTTTGATGGTATAGAAAAAATAATCCAACAACGTGGTAGAGATAAAACACTTGGATTTGGTGCTAAAATAGAAAGCAAAAAAGATATGGACTTAGGTAAAGTGTATGCTAGAGTTCTTCCAGAGGATTTATTGAAATTTGGTATAATACCAGAATTTATAGGAAGAATACCAGTTGTATCAACATTAGAGTTATTAGATGAAAATGCTTTAATGAGAATACTACAAGAACCTAAGAATGCTATAATAAAACAATATAAAAAATTACTAGAATTAGATGATGTTACTCTAGAATTTGAGAATGATGCTCTTCGTGCTATAGCTAAAAAAGCAATAGAAAGAAATACAGGAGCAAGAGGACTTAGAAGTATAGTTGAAAATACTATGATGGAAAGTATGTTTGAAGTTCCTTCTAGAGATGATGTTAAGAAAGTTATAGTAACAAAAGAAGCTGTAGATGATGGTGAACAACCAATTATCGTACTTAAAGATGAAGAAGAAAGTGCATAATCTAAAAGGAGCTTTTAAAGCTCCTTTTTTATGTAATTTTAAAAAAAGAAGTCAATTTGACTTCTTTTTTGATTTGGAATAAAATCTTAAGGTATAATGATTATTATATAAGTGTAAAGATAATATATATAATGACGTAAATAAATACTGCTGATATACATTCTAATCTGAGATTATCTTTAAACTTATAGAATAATCTTGATAGAAATTAATAATAGAGTTATCATTATACACAACACACATATATAAAGGTTTATATATGAGTATATTACTAATCATATTATATAATAATAAAATAAGAGGAAAATATACTAATAAGTTGGTATTAATGTTGAAAATTAAGTTTTCTAAATATATAATATATAAAGCGATAAAATCTAACACTTTAAGGAGTGATATTATTGGAACAAAATTATGCTAAAATAGAACATGAATTACCGTTAATCCCACTTAGAGGACTAGCGATATTTCCATATATGATATTAAATTTTGATGTAGGCAGAGAAGTGTCCCTAAAAGCTTTAGATGAGGCAATGTTAAAAGATGAATTAGTATTTTTAACTTCTCAGAAAAAAGCAGAGGTAGATGAACCTATAGAAGAAGATTTCTATCACATTGGAACAATATGTAAAGTTAAACAAATGATTAAATTACCGGGAGAGACGGTACGAGTATTAGTAGAGGGTATTTCTAGAGGTAGTGCAAAAGAAATTAAATTAGAAGATGGATACTTTAAAGCTAAAGTGGATGAGATAGTATTTGATGAAGAACACACACAAGAAGATATTGAAGTTGAAGCATTTGTTAGAAATGTTTTTGATGCTTTTGAAGAGTACATAAATATAGGTAATAGAGTTTCTCCGGAAATACTAATATCTTTATCAGATACTGAAAATGTAGACAGATTTATTGATACAGTAGCAGCAAATATTTACTTAAAAGCAGAACAAAAGCAACAAGTATTAGAAGAATTTGATTTAAAGAAAAGGCTCGAATTAATCTATACAATATTATTAGAGGAAATAGATATACTAAAAATAGAAAAGAAAATAACTCTAAGAGTAAAAAAACAAATGAATAAAGTTCAAAAAGAATATTATCTTAGAGAACAATTAAAAGCTATACAAAAAGAATTAGGTGAAGAAGAAGATATAAATTCTGAAGCAGATGAATATAGGTCTAAGCTTAAGAAACTAAAAATATCAAAGGAAACTAAAGAAAAAATATCTAAAGAAATTGAAAAATTTGCAAAAATATCTCCTATGTCACCAGATGTTTCTGTAAGTAGAGTATATTTAGATACAGTTTTCTCTTTACCATGGAATAATGAAACTAAAGATAAACTAGATATAATAAAAGCTAAAGAAATATTAGATGATGAACATTATGGATTAGAAAAAGTTAAAGAAAGAATATTAGAGTATTTAGCAATAAGAACACTATCTAAATCTCTTAAAGGACCTATAATATGCTTAGTTGGGCCTCCGGGAGTAGGTAAAACATCAATAGCAAAATCAATAGCAAACTCTTTAGGACGAAAATTTATACGAATATCTTTAGGTGGAGTTAGAGATGAAGCTGAAATAAGAGGACATAGAAGAACTTATGTAGGAGCTCTTCCAGGAAGAATAGTTAATGGAATAAAAGAAGCTAAAACTAAAAATCCAGTATTTTTATTAGATGAAATAGATAAAATGTCAGCAGATTATAAGGGAGATCCTTCTTCAGCTATGTTAGAAGTATTAGATCCAGAACAAAACAAAGATTTTATAGATCATTATTTAGAAGTACCTTTTGATTTATCGAAAATATTGTTTGTTACAACTGCGAATAGTTTAAGTACAATCCCAAGACCTTTATTAGATAGAATGGAAATAATACAAGTATCAGGATATATAGAAGAAGAAAAATTAAATATAGTTAAGAAATATCTGCTTCCAAAGCAATTAAAAGAACATGGATTAGAACCGAACTTTGTAAAAATAGATGATGAGGTTATAAAAGAAATAATAGGTTCTTATACTAGAGAAGCAGGAGTTAGAAACTTAGAAAGAACTTTAGGAAAAGTATGTAGAAAAATAGCCAAAAAGTATGTAGAAAATCCATCTATAGAAGAGATGATAATAAATAAAATTGATTTAGAAGAATATCTAGGAAAAGATAAATATAGACATCAAATGGCAGGAGCTAAACCAGAGGTTGGTACAGTAACTGGACTAGCATGGACATCAGTAGGAGGTGAAACTCTTACAGTAGAAGTAAACGTACTAAAAGGTAAGGGACAAATTGTTTTAACTGGTAAGCTTGGAGATGTTATGAAAGAATCAGCTAGAACAGCTATATCATATATAAGATCCATATCAGATAGATTTGATATAGACCCAGATTTTTATCAAAATAGAGATATACATATTCATATACCAGAAGGTGCGGTACCAAAAGATGGCCCATCTGCAGGTATAACTATGGCCTTAGCTGTTATATCAGCTCTTACAAACATACCTGTATTAAATAATGTAGCTATGACAGGAGAGATAACTCTTAGAGGTAAGGTACTAGCTGTTGGTGGAGTTAGAGAAAAGTTATTAGCAGCACATAGAGCAGGAATTACTAAGGTATTACTTCCTAAAGAATGTGAAGCAGATTTAGATGAAATACCTGAAAATATAAAAGAAAAAATGGAATTTGTGCTTGTTGAACATATGGATCAAGTGTTAGAACACGCATTGTTAAGGAATGGTGAAAAATAATGAAAATAAGAAGCTCAGAAATAACTATGAGTGCAGTAAATAAATCGCAGTATCCTGATGAAGATATGCCAGAGATAGCTTTAGTTGGAAGATCAAATGTAGGAAAATCATCGACAGTAAATACATTATTAAATAGAAGAAATTTTGCTAGAACTAGTCAAACTCCAGGTAAAACTAGAACTATAAATTTTTATCTTATAAATGAAGAATTTTTCTTTGTAGATCTTCCTGGATATGGATATGCTAAGATAGCTAAATCTGAAAAAGAAAAATGGGGAGATATAATGGAAAAATATCTAGAAGATAGAGAAGAGTTATGCGCTATTTTCTTGCTTGTAGATATTAGACATGAACCAAGTAATGATGATGTAATGATGTATGATTGGATAAAGCATTTCGGATATAATTGTGTTGTAATAGCAACTAAAGCTGATAAAATATCTAGAGGCCAATATCAAAAACATATAAGCATAATAAGAAAAAAATTACAAATGGATTCTAATGAAAAAGTACTTCCGATATCTTCTCTTAAAAAAACAGGTGTAGATGAGATATGGAATGAAATAATAAGTCAATATAATCAACGTGGTTATGAAATAACTATAGATTAAAAATCACAAAAAGAGTAGATATACTTAAGTATATCTACTCTTTTGTGATTTTCAGATAACTTATAATAAAATCAAATATAAAAAATAAGATATATAAATATTTTGAAAATTATAACTAATTTTTAAAATAATATTGAATTTTTATAGATAACATAGTAAAATATGTAAAATAAATAGAAATAAATGAATGAAAAAATAAGGGAGGTGTAAATTATGGGTCAAAATAATAATCAACAAGCATTAAGAAAAACAATAGGTTTTAGTGCAGCTCTATCAACAGTAGTAGGAATATTAATAGGTTCAGGAGTATTCTTTAAACCACAGGCAATATATTCTGCTACAAATGGAGGACCAGGATTAGGACTTTTAGCATGGTTAATAGGAGGACTTATAACGATAACAGCAGGGTTAACAGCTGCTGAAGTATCGGCAAGTATAATAAAATCAGGTGGATTAATGGTTTACCTAGAAGAAATATACGGAGAGAGAATTGGATTTTTAACAGGATGGATGCAAACTATATTATTTATACCAGCTATAACTGCAGCATTAGGAATTATATTTGCTCAAGAAGCGGTAAGTATGATAGGTATAGATAGTAAATATGTTATTATTATCGCGATAAGTATTATAGTATTTATAGCAGCACTTAACTCGTTAGGAGCAAAATTTGGAGGAACAATACAAACTGCATCTACGGTGTGTAAATTATTCCCATTAGCAATTATAATTATATTTGGATTTATGAAAGGTGATACATCTTCTCCATTAATGACGCCACTTGTAGGTGAAGGTGTAAGTGTAGTAAGTGCAATATCACAAGTACTTATAGCAACACTATTTGCATATGATGGATGGATATATGTTGGTGCATTAGCTGGAGAAATGAAAAATCCATCTAAGCATTTACCAATGGCAATAGTTGGAGGTATATCTGTAGTTATGGCAGTTTATTTACTGATAAATATTGCATATTTATTAGTAATACCAGCATCACAAATGGCACCAGTAGGAGCAGCACCAGCTACATTAGTTGCTCAGAAATTATTTGGTTCTTCAGGAGCTAAAATAATAAGTGTAGGTATATTAATATCAGTATTTGGTACATTAAATGGATTTATATTAACAGGAGGAAGAATACCTTATATAATGGCATGTGATAATAGAATACCATTTTCTAATATATTATCTAAGTTAAATAGTAATGGAGTTCCTTTAAATGGAACGTGGATAATAGTAGGATTAGCTACATTATATTCATTAACAGGGCAGTTTAATTTATTATCTGATTTAGCTATATTTACTATATGGATATTCTACACAATGTTATTTGTAGGGGTTATGAAACTTAGAAAGACTAGACCAGATATGGAAAGACCATATAAGGTTCCTTTATATCCAATAGTACCTATAATAGCTACATTGGGTGGTATATTTGTAGTAGTGAGTACTATTATGACACAACCTAAAAATGCTATTGCAGGTTTAGTTATAACTCTTGTTGGTTTACCAGTATATGAATACATGAATAAAAAAGATTCGAAATTTAAAAATAATAAAAGCGCATAGATAAAAAATCCCTTGCATATTAAAAATTCTAATATGCAAGGGATTTTTATATATTTAAATAAATTAGGATTAAAAGTAAAAATATAAGCAAAATAGATTTTAGAGGAACCAATTGATAAGCAAATTAATATTTTAATATGGTAGAAGATTAATCTTAGGGAGGAATTCATATGGAAGGCAAAGTTAGAGAACTATTTCCAGGTGGTAATACAGTAAATGGATCATATAATTTTTTTGATTATATTATTCCAGAAAATGTAAACAGAATTTTTTGCTTAAAAGGTGGACCAGGAGTAGGAAAATCATCACTTATGAAAAAAATAGCAAAAGAGTTTATAGAAAATGGATATGATGTCGAATTACATCATTGCCCATCAGATCCAAGCTCTTTAGATGGTGTAGTAATAAAAAAACTAGGTGTAGTATTATTAGATGGTACAGCACCTCATATAGTGGACCCTAAAGATCCAGGAGCTATAGATGAGATAGTTAATTTAGGTGAATATTGGAATCTAGAAGGACTGGAGAAGAATAAAAAAGAAATTGTAGAATGTAGCAAAGATATTAGTAGATCATTTAGAAGATCATATAAGTTCTTAAAATCTGCAGAGCCTATATATTATGATATAGAAGAAAAATATAGAGATTGTATGGACTATGGGAAAGTAAACTTATTAACATATAAATTTATTAATAATTTATTTGAAGATATAGAGTGTAATGGAGAATATAAAAAAGAACGACATTTATTTGGAACTGCAATAACGCCTGTAGGTCATATAGATTATACAGATAGTATTTTAAAAGAAGTTACAAAAATATATCATTTAAAAGGTGAAATAGGAACAGGTAAAACTACATTTCTACAAAAAATATGTGATAGAGCAGTAGAAAAAGGATTAAGTGTTGAAGTATATCATTATCCATTAATAAAAGAAAAAATAGAAACTGTATTAATAAAGGAATTAGGTATTGGTATAACAGTTAGTAAGTTATTTGAAGGTCAAAATACAATAGACTTAGATAGTTGTATAAATAAAACTAAGTTAGAAAAATATGAAGAAGAAATAGCAGTTGATAAAAAGATATTTGATGAATTAATAAAATATGCTATTTCAAATTTAAAAAAAGCAAAAACTAAACATGATGTAGTAGAAGCCTACTATGTTCCTAACATGAGATTTGATGATATAGAAAAGTTAAGATTAAAGTTAGTTAAAAGGATTTTAGAATATAAAAAATAAGAGTGAAAGCAATGATAAGAAAGTGAGACTAATTAAGTTTCACTTTCTTATTTTAGAAAATATGAATTAAAAATTATAAAAAATCTAAACTTAAGATTAGTTATAGAATGTGTATAGATATTTACTAGAAATAAGCTTAGAATAAATATATTAAAATTAAAAATAAATGTTATTAAAAGTCATTTATAGGGAGCAAAATTGTATGAAAAAAAATTATGTGTTGATAATATTAACAAGTACTATATTAGGTTTATTGATAGGTATTACATTAAGAGAATATAATGATAAAAAAGACATCTATATGAATAAAGAAGTATTATCAAAAAAAGAAATAAAACAAAATAATAAAAAATTAAAAGATTTGTATAAATCAAAAGAAGCATTAGAAGAGAAACTAAATGACTTAAAGAATAAATATGAGGACAAATCACAGATAAAGCAAATAGAGAATATGAAGTATATACTTTCGTATACAAACTTAAAGGAAAAAGGGATAACTATACAAATAGATGCTTTGAATGAAGATATAGGTAATATAGCAAACTTTGTTGATTATAATAAAATACTAATAAATTTAGTAAATGAAATAAAGCTAAATGGAGGAAAATTTATATCTATAAATAACCAAAGGATAAATCAATACTCTGAAATAGTATTAGCAGGAAGTCATATAAATATAAATTCAGTTGCTATAGCTCCACCATATGAATTTAAAGTTATTGGAGATATTGACAAGTTATCAAATTATATCAAAAAAAATAGTCAGTATTTAAAAAATATACAAAATAATTACCCCATAAAAGTTGAAAATAAGATTGAAAAAGAAATACATATGCAAAAAATAAATATTCCTAATAAATTAAAGTACATAGAAGGGAAGTAAAGTCATAGTAACTGATATTAACTTAGAAACATTAATTCCAAAAAAATTAGTTAAAAAGTATAATGCTTATCCTATTGACATTATAAATAATTCTTTAGTAGTAGAGTTAGATAATTATGACATTGGTGCATTAAAAGAGTTAAAAAAGGCTACTGGCATGGATATAATACTTAAAGTGAAAAGTGATATAAATAATCTAGAATTTAATTATAAAGAAACAATTAAATTAGATGAAGATGATGCAAGAAATTTATTTAAAGGAATTTTAGAACAATCAATAAAAGAAAATGCAAGTGATATTCATATAGAGCCATTTGATGATAAATTAATAATAAGAATAAGAGTTGATGGAGAATTAAAGGAAGCCTATAATCTACCCATTAATTCTTATCAAGCATTATCTTCAGTAATAAAGCTAGAAGTAGATATGAATATAATGGAAAAAAGACTTCCTCAAGATGGTAGAGCTGACATTAAACTAAATAATAAGAGTATAGATATAAGAGCATCATCGATACCCACTATATATGGAGAAAAAATAGTACTTAGAATACTTAATAGAGAAGTATTTTTTAGAGATAAAAAAGAATTAGGTTTTTTAGAAAAAGATATAGACAAGATTAAAAATATTTTAAATAAAAATTCAGGTTTAATTTTAATAGCTGGGCCAACTGGTAGTGGTAAAACTACAACAGTATATTCTATATTAAATGATTTGAGAAAATTAAAGAAAAATATAATTACAATAGAAGACCCTGTTGAATACAAAATAGATGGTATAAATCAAATACAAGTTAATGATAAATTAGGTTTAAATTTTAATGTAGGATTAAGATCTATATTAAGGCAAGACCCAGATATTATTATGGTAGGTGAAATAAGAGATATAGATACTGCTAAAATAGCAATAAGAGCGGCTATGACAGGCCATCTAGTTATTAGTACTATTCATACTAATGATTCTATATCATCAATAGCTAGATTGATAGATATGCAAATACCAACATATATGATAAATGCATCGCTTATAGGTATAATATCTCAAAAATTAGTAAAGAAAGTATGTACAAAATGTAGTCATGATATTTTAATAAACCATAATAATAATGAAGATATAAATACTAAAGTAGCTAGAGTATGTGATTATTGTAAAAATACAGGATATATAGGTAGAACAGGCATATATGAAATTTTAGAGATTAGTGAAGAAATAAAGAATTGTATTAAAGAAATGAAAGATTATAATGAAATAAAAGAAGTAGCTATCAAAGAAGGAATGATAACATTTAAAGATAGATATGAAAGACTAATTAAAGATAAAATTACTACATTAGAAGAATGCATCATGATAAATAATATTTAATTAACTAGGAGTATTGTTGGATGAGTTTATATGAATTTATGGTGTATGATAAGAATAAAAATAAGTTGAAAGACAAAGAACTTAGAATTTTATGTAAAGAACTGAGTATATTATTAGAATCAGGTAGTGAGATAACTAAAATACTAGATATACTTAAAAGCCAATCTAATAAAAGGATAGAAAGAATATTAGTCAATATATCAAATCATATTCAAAAAGGTAATTCCATAACAGAATCATTTCAAACTACAAAAGCATTTTCAAATTTTTTCTTAAGTATGATAAAAGCAGGAGAAGTAAGCGGTAATTTAGATAATGTGATGAAGAATTTATCGGATTTCTATGATAAAGAATATAAACTTAAATCTAAAATGAAAATTATATTAATATATCCATTGATACTAATAATGATATCTACATTATCAATGTTGTTTATATTACTATTTATAGTACCAAATTTTCAAATTATATTTGAAAATAATGGTATAAATCCACCTATAATAACTAAAATTCTAATAAATATGTCTATATTTATTAGAAAAAATTATATTGTTTTAGTAATCTTAATTTTAATGGTACTGCTTATAGTAAGCTATAATCTAAAAAATAATCCAATAATAAAAAGTTTAAATAATAAGTTGAAATTTGAGATTCCTATTTTAAAGAAATTTAATTTATTAGTAGTAACAACAAGATTTTGTAGAAGTTTTAGTATATTGATTGAAGGAGGAGTACAAATTTTAGAAGCTTTAGAAATAGCATCTAATGTTATAGATAATAATTTTATTTATAAGAAGTTATTAATATCTAAAGAATATATAAATAGAGGTAATGGTATTAGTTACTCTTTAAATAAATCAAATGTATTTCCAAACTTATTTATATCGATGATAAATATAGGGGAAGAAAGTGGAAAACTAGATGATAGTATAAAAACAATAAATGAATTTTATGAAAATGATTTAAATATAAAAGTAGAACAATTTACTAGAAGTATAGAGCCTATTATTACGGTTATAATTGGATCTATAATAGGCATTTTTATTATAGCTATGGTTATGCCTATGTTTGATGCTATTTCATCAATATAATTAAAAAAGGAGAAGATTATTTTGAGATTAAAAAAAAGAAAAGGATTTACATTAGTAGAGATGGTTTTAGTAATAACTATACTAGGGATTTTATCTAGTGTAGCATTTATGAAATTTGGAGATGTTCAAGAAAAATCTAAAAAAAATGCAGACTATATATCAGCAGCAAACTTAGGAACTGCTTTAAACTTGGCTATAAGTGATGGTACTATTAAAATAGAAGATGTAGAAAAGAGTGGATGTTTAAGTGAATTAATTAATATTGGATATATAGCATTAGTACCAAAACCTCAAAGTGGAGGGGCTGAGTTTAAACCATATAAAGATAGTAAGAATAATATATTTATAAAAGTTGGAGAGGAAGTATTTTATCCAAAAGGATATGTAGAACCAAATAAACCTTCAGATAATACTTCTAATCCTAATACAGTAGAATAGAAAAAATACTAACAATGTTGAAAAATAGTATAAACTGAATGACAGTATTTATAGTCATATAACCTAAAAGTATGAAATAATTAATACAATTATGCTAATTAATGATACAATATATCGAAATAAGTATGAAAATAGTGTTAAAAATACAAAGGAATAGAGGCTAAAATATAGAAGGTTTATATATAATACGATTCAAAATTATACCAAAACTTAACAGTATACATAAAAACAATAAAATAATATCATAAATGATAGAATGATTAACAAAAAAATGGTATAATAACAAATTGTACTTTAATTTAAAATATGAAGGAGTGAAGGTCACATTGTTAGGGAGAAATGAGCTATGTCCTTGTGGCAGTGGCATGAAATATAAAAGATGTTGTTTAAATAAAGATGTTGTACTAGAAAGAGCAGAAAGAAAAGTTGTTATTTCACAAAAACAATATTCAGAATTATATGCAAGAATATATGAATATTCAAAACAAGATAAGTTTAAAGAAGAATATCAAAAAGCTAAAGAAATGTTTTATATAGTTGAAGATGAATCAGTTAATGAAAAGTTTGAAAGATTCTTCAATACATACTTTGTTCAAGATCATATAATGGAAACTAAAAAAGTTATGACTGTTGCATTCTATGAAGATAGCAGAGACAAATTAACTACGAGCGAAGTAGAAATATTAAGAAGTTTATTTGAATCGTATGTAAGTCTATATGAAGTTAAAGAAGTATTAGATGGAAAGATTTTATTAGAAGACTGTTTAACTAATACTGAAGTATATACAGAAGATGTAAACTTATTAAGAGAATTCAAAGTAGGAAGTTGTATGATTGCTAGAATAGTTAAAATTGAAGATACGAGTATATTAATAGATGTTACTATAAGTATATCTGAATCAGTTAAAGATGTTATTTCAAATGATATAATGTATTTATTCAAACAATATGAAGATATATATAAAGATATTAAAACTTTCTTAATTCATCATACACATATATTATATAAATATATGCAACAATTATTAGATCCAAATGTTGCTGAGTATTTAAAAAAGCAAAAAGAAGAAAAAATGAAGAAGATGGCTGAGGAAGTAGCAATTTCAGTTGAAGATGATTGTAAAGTATGTAGCATTCTTAGAACAACTGCAGAAGCAGAAGATTTAGATGCTTGTGTAGCATTCTGGAATGAATACAAAATAGCTAATGAAGGTATAAAAGGTTCTGAAAATGGATGGGCGGCAGCAGTTGAATATCATATTAAGAAAGTTAAAGGACAAACTATAACTCAAGCACAAATATCTAAAAAATACGAAATAAGTCCAAGTACATTAGGAAAAAGATATAAAGATTTTAAAATATCTTAATATTAATTGTTAAATAAAATATATAAATGAATACTAAGGTATTTTATTAATATAATAATTAAAAATTAAAATTAATAGGATAAATAAATATGTATATATTAATTTGGGAATTATATTTTATATAATTCCTTTAATTTTGCGTTAAATTATAAAATTTAAATAGAATATAAATTAAATTTTATAGAAATTATAAAAAAAGGTTTTAATATGTAAGAATAATGTATAAAATGGTAGATATATAATATATACAGAAAGAGGTATACTTATGAATCTTAGTTTAGGAAGTGCAATAGCAGTATCAACAAATTTTATAAAATCTAATCCAGCAGTGCCTGTATACAATGGAGAAGAGAATCCAAGTAATTTATATGCGGTTATATATCATATAGAAATAGGATATAACCAAGGAATATCTGAACAGACTAAACAGTACATAATAATAGATTACAAAGAATTTAATTTATCTATAGATGCAAAGAATGAATTAATAGAAATAGCTAGACAATATTGCAAAACTAATAATATACCAGATGATGAACAATTAGAAATAGCTCTTTTAGATAATGAAGAAGCAGAAAACTTCTTAGAAAAAGTATTTAATAATCTAAAAGTAATAAGAGGCCTTATAACTAAAAAAGACTAAATATATTATGTTTATAGAAAGCTAGGTTTAAAAACCCTAGCTTTTATATTGCTTTAAAATAATTTAAATAACTGTGTTTGCTGATTATAAGACAAAAAATAAAATGAAATTAAGTAAGGAGAATAGTATGATAAGAATATCTAATTTGAAACTAGGAATAGACGAAGATATAGCAATATTAAAAAAACTTATTCTAAAGAAATTAAAAATAAAAGAAAGTGAGATTATAAGATACTTTATATATAAAGAATCGATAGATGCTAGAAAAAGAGGAAGAATAGATTTTGTTTATACAGTAGATGCAGAAATAAAAAATGAACAAAAAATATTAAAAAATAAGATAAAAGATGTTGTTGAAATTAAGCAATCTACATATATTGGAGTTGAAGTTGGAAATGAAAAATTAAAAACTAGACCTATTATAATTGGTAGTGGTCCAGCGGGGATATTTGCAGCATTACTTTTAGCGCAAAAAGGATATAATCCTATAATGTTGGAAAGAGGATTAGATGTAGATAATAGAAGTAGAGATATAGATGAATTTTGGATGAATAGAAAATTTAAAAATAATTCTAATGTACAGTTTGGAGAAGGTGGAGCAGGAACTTTTTCAGATGGAAAGCTTACTACTAGAATTAAAGATATAAGATGTAGAAAAGTATTAGATGAGCTTGTTAATTTTGGATCTCCAGAAGAAATATTATACTCATATAAGCCACATGTGGGTACTGATATATTAAAAGGTGTAGTTAAAAATATAAGAAATGAAATAATAAAACTTGGTGGAGAAGTAAGATTTGATGCTAAAGTTACAGATATATTAATAGAAGATAATGCTATAAAAGCAGTAACTATAAATGATAAAGAAACTATTTATGCAGAGACAGTAATACTAGCTATAGGACATAGTGCAAGGGATACTTATAAAATGCTTCATAAAAGAGGTGTGAGAATAATTCAAAAACCTTTTGCAATAGGTGCTAGAATAGAACATCCTCAAGAATTAATAAATAAAACACAATACAAAGAGTTTTATAATCATCCTAGATTAGGTGCTGCAGATTATAGGTTAATAGAACATACTTCTAATCTTAGAACTGCATATACATTCTGTATGTGTCCTGGTGGAACTGTTATAGCATCGGCTTCAAATGAAGGTGAAGTAGTTACTAATGGAATGAGTGAACATGCTAGAGATAAAGTTAATGCAAATAGTGCATTTTTAGTCAATGTATTACCTTCAGATTTTGGAAATGATAATCCATTAGCGGGTATAAATTTCCAAGAAAAATATGAAAAATTAGCATATGAATTGGGTGGTAAAAATTACAATGCACCAGTTCAATTAGTAGGGGACTTTTTAAATGATAAAGTATCGACAAGTATAGGAAATGTAGATCCATCATATAAGCCAGGTTATAATTTTGTTGATTTAAGAGAATGTCTTCCAGAATTTGTAACTTCAACTATGAAAGAAGCATTACAGAAGCTAGATAATAAACTTAATGGATTTGCAATGCATGATGCTATATTAACTGGAGTAGAAACTAGATCATCAGCACCTATAAGAATAGTTAGAGATGAAGATACTTTGGAATCTACAAATACTAAAAATTTATATCCTTGCGGTGAAGGTGCTGGATATGCAGGAGGGATAGTTACTGCAGCTGTTGATGGTATAAAATGTGCTGAAAAAATAATTCGAAAATATAGGTCTAATTAACCATAGTATAAAATTTATCTTAAACTTAACATAGATTTAATATTTTTATAATATTTAACATAATCTTAACACTACACACCTTTGGGATTTGATAAAATACAATAGGAATATATTTTGACTAGTTTGATAATTATCTCAAGGAGGACGAGCGTTTTGGAAATTTTAATAAACCTTATGGGGGGACTTGGACTATTTTTATATGGTATGAACCTTATGGGAGATGGACTTCAAAAATCAGCAGGAAGCAAACTTAAGAAAACAATAGAATTACTTACAAGTAACACAATAATGGGTGTTATAGTTGGTATGGTAGTTACTATGGTAATACAAAGTAGTAGTGCAACAACAGTTATGGTAGTTGGATTTGTTAATGCAGGAATAATGAGTTTAGGTCAAGCAATAGGAGTTATAATGGGAGCTAATATAGGAACAACTATAACAGCTCAGTTAGTATCATTAGATGTAGACTTCCTTGCACCAGTATCATTAGGAATAGGTATAGTTATATACATGTTCTCGAATAAACCTAAGCATAAACATATAGCAGAGATACTTATAGGATTCGGTATATTATTTACAGGTATGGACTTTATGAAAGATGCAGTTAAACCTTTAGCAGGATATAAAGGATTTACTGATATGTTAGTAAGTTTTGGGCATAATCCATTACTTGGAGTATTAATGGGGTTTGCTATAACAGCAATAGTTCAAAGTTCAAGTGCATCAATGGGTATGCTTATAGCGTTAGCTTCACAAGGTTTAATACCTATAACTGCAGCATTACCAATATTGTATGGTGAAAATATAGGTACATGTGTTACATCTTTAATATCTAGTATAGGTGCTAGTAGAAATGCAAGAAGAGCAGCTATAATGCATTTGGTGTTTAATATAATTGGATCAATAGTATTTATGTTTGTATTGAGTGGACCAATAGTAAAAATAGTTATGGCTATAGACCCTTCAGATGCAGCTAGACAAATAGCAAATGCACATACATTATTTAATATATTAAATGTATTAATATTATTACCATTTGCTAAGATAATAGTTAATATAGCTATGAAATTAGTACCAGAAAAAGATTCAGAGGAAGATGATGATGCAAAAGCAATTAAATATATAGATGATAGAATGATAGAAACACCTTCAATAGCATTAGCTAATACAATTAAAGAAACTTTAAGAATGGGTGAAAAAGCTAAAGAAAGTTTAAATTCAGCTATGGAAGGATTATTAGAAAAATCTAATGAAAAAGTAGAAAGATCATTTAGAAGAGAAAAACTTATAAATGAATTACAAAAGACTATATTAAGTTATTTACTTAAACTTTCAAAGGCATCATTAAATGATGATTCAAGAGAGTCAGTAGATGTATTATTTAATACAGTTAATGATATAGAAAGAATTGGAGATCATGCAGAAAATATAGCGGAGTTAGCACAACTTGCAATTGAATCAGAAGAAGAATTCTCTGAAGCAGGAAGAGCAGAACTTAGTAATATGTATAATAAAGTTATATCTACTTATACATATGCACTAGAAGCTATGAGAACATCAAATGTTGATTTAGCTTGTAAGGTAATAAAAATGGAAGAGCAAGTAGATATGATGGAAAAGTCTTGTAGAGCCAACCATATGAGTAGATTAAATAATAATTCATGTAGTATAGATACAGGAGTTATCTACTTAGATGCAGTTAGTAACTTAGAAAGAGTATCTGACCATGCAGTTAATATAGCTCAACAAGTTATATCGTCTAGATTAGTTAATAATTAATATATATAGAAAAGTTGTCTTATAAAGGGATAACTTTTTTAGTTTATACTAAGGAATTATAACTTATATGATTTGTTGATAAACAGGTATAACTAAGTATTGAAATTTAGTATAATTAAAATAGTATTTTATGTTATAATTTTCATAAGATTAGATAAATTAAGGGGGTAAGTTTGTGGGAAATATAAAATTTGATTATAGTAAAGCTATAGGATTTTTAAATCAACATGAAATAGACTCAATGCAATCTTATGTAGACGTAGCTCATAAAATGGTGCATGAAAAAACAGGATTAGGGAATAGTTTTTTAGGATGGGTAGATTTACCAAATAATTATAATAAAGACGAATTCGAAAAAATAAAAAAAGTATCAGATAAAATAAAGTTAGATTCAGAGGTTTTGCTGGTTATAGGTATAGGTGGATCGTATTTAGGTGCAAGAGCGGCTATAGAAATGGCAAGTCATTCTTTTAGAAATAATTTATCTAAGGAAGATAGAAAAGCTCCAGAAGTTTATTTTGTTGGTAATAATATTAGTTCAACATACATAATGGATTTATTAGATGTAATAAAAGGAAAAGACATATCTATAAATGTTATATCAAAATCAGGTACTACAACAGAGCCTGCTATTGCGTTTAGAATATTTAAAAATTACATAGAAAAAAAATATGGAAAAGAAGAAGCAAGTAAAAGAATATATGCTACAACAGATGCTAAAAAAGGAGCACTTAGACAATTAGCAGATCAAGAAGGATATGAAACTTTTGTAATACCAGATGATGTTGGTGGCAGATTCTCTGTTTTAACAGCAGTAGGATTACTTCCGATAGCTTGTGCGGGGTTAGATATAGATTCAATGATGAAAGGTGCTCAGGGTGCTTGTGAAGAGTTTAAAACATCTGATTTGAAATCGAATGAAAGTTATCAATATGCAGTAGTAAGAAATGCACTACATAAAAAAGGTAAAGATATAGAATTATTAGTAAATTATGAACCTCAGCTACATTATGTAGGTGAATGGTGGAAACAATTATTTGGAGAAAGTGAAGGGAAAGATAATAAAGGAATATTTCCTGCATCAGTAGATTTCTCAACCGATTTACACTCTATGGGTCAATATATACAAGAAGGAAAAAGAATATTATTTGAAACTGTAATTAATGTAGAAAATACAAGAAGAAATATAACAATAGAAGAAACTGATATAGATTTAGATGGATTAAATTACTTATCAGGTAAAACAGTAGACTTTGTTAATCATAAAGCTATACAAGGTACAATACTTGCTCATACAGATGGTCAAGTACCAAATTTATTACTTAATATACCACAGTTAGATGAATATAATTTTGGATATCTTGTATACTTCTTTGAGAAGGCTTGTGCAATAAGTGGATATTTGTTAGGTGTTAATCCATTTGATCAACCAGGAGTGGAAGAATATAAAAGAAATATGTTTGCACTATTAGGAAAAAAAGGTTATGAAAAGGAAAAAGAAGAATTAGAAAAAAGACTTAATAGTTAAGGTTAAGTTAAGAATAAAGTAATATAATAAAACCATCATTAAAGTAGATTACTTCTAAATGATGGTTTTATTATTTATATATAACTAGAATTAATAGTTGTTATCAAAGAGTAAAATATGTAAATAATATAAAATAAGATTATTATATGATTTTAAAATTATAATATAGGAGGGGTTTAAATGTTTAATAAAAAAGGCATAGGATTAATTGTTTTGATATGTGTGATAACAGGAGTATTAAGTAGTTTTTTAACAATAGTAATAATGAAAGATAGTATAGTAAACAATGCTTCATCAGGTAAGTTAACAGAGATAGTTGTTAATGACGACGGAAAAGCTCAAAATATATATCATGCAGTAAGTGATAAAGCAATGCCATCAGTCGTAGGTATAACTACAACGACAATAGATACAAATAATATATTTGCTATACCATCACAATCAGAAGGTGTAGGTACAGGTGTTATAGTTGATGCAAATGGGTATATACTTACAAACTCACATGTTGTATCAGATGGTCAAGCTGTTGATGTTAATGTATTATTTAATGATGGATCTTCAACAAAAGGTAAGGTTTTATGGAATGATAAAGATTTAGATTTAGCAATGGTAAAAGTAGATAAAACTGGATTAACACCAGCTGAATTTGGAGATAGTGGTAATGTCAGAACTGGTGATATAGCAATAGCTATAGGAAATCCATTAGGGCTTGAATTCCAAAAAACTGTAACGCAAGGAATAATAAGTGGATTAGATAGAACTATAAAAACAGAAAAAGCGAGTATGACAGGTCTTATGCAAACTGATGCGAGTATAAATCCAGGAAATAGTGGAGGTCCTTTATTAAATCAAAAGGGTCAAGTGATTGGTATAAATACAGCTAAAGCTTCACAAGCTGAAGGGTTAGGATTTGCAATACCTATAAATACAGCAAGACCAATAGTTGAACAAATAATAAAATCAGGTAATTTTGAAAAGATTACATTAGGAATAAAAGGAATTGACTTAGCTATATTTGAGTCATCAACAGGTACTGATTTAGAAGCAAAAGAAGGTGTATATATAGCAGAGGTAATAGCTGATACATCAGCACAAAGAGCAGGAATTCAAGCAGGAGATGTAATAGTTAAAGTTGGGGATAATAATATAGCTACTATGTCAGACCTTAATAAATCATTATATAAATATTCAAAGGGTCAAAAAACAACTGTATCTATAAATAGAGGTGGAAAAGTAATAAATATAGGTGTTAGTTTCTAATAAATAAAGCGTGGATTAATAATCCACGCTTTTAATATTTCTAATTTATATATTTTCTGATTTAGAGTTAGATGTGCAAGTATCTTGGCTAGGACATCCTGAACAACCACTACAACCAGAAGATTTAGATTTAAATTTCTTAAATATAATAAATAAAGCTATTAATATTATTAATCCACCGAATATAATTTCTATTAGAGAACCTGAAGTATTTGGTACAAATATAGTATCTCCAATGACTTTAACTAAAAATGCTCCTATCCATGCAAGTACAAATTGATATGCAAATGATATAAACATCATTTTATTTCCATACTCTTTTCTCATAGTTGCAAGTGCTGCAATACATGGAGTATATAAAGCTGAGAATACTAAGAACCCATAAGCTGTAACTCCAGTAAATACTGTTGGTAATACAGTATCTAAATTACCATAAAGAACTTGCATAGTAGAAATAACTATTTCTTTTGCTCCAAGTCCAGTTAATATAGATACTGACGCTCTCCAATCTCCAAATCCTAAAGGAGCAAATAACGGTGATATAATTTTTCCTAATGAAGATAAGAAACTATCATTTATATTTTCAGTAAATCCATTTAAGTTAAATGAAGATAACATCCAAATAACAACAGACATTGCAAACATTACAGTAACAACTCTTATTAAGAATCCTTTAGACTTATTCCAAGTATTTTTAAGTAAAGCATTGATAGTAGGTACTTTATATTCAGGAAGTTCTAATATAAAAGGTTCTATATCTGTTTTAAAAGTAGTTTTATTTAAAACTAAAGCAACTAATATAGCAACTACTATTCCTAATAAATATAAAGATGTAGTAACTAAAGCTTCATTTTCAGGGAAGAATATAGCAACAAATACCGCGTATATAGGTAATTTTGCTCCACAAGTCATAAGTGGTGCAATAAGTGCTGTGATTTTTCTATCCTTTTCACTTTCCAATGTCCTAGTAGCCATTATAGCGGGAGAAGAACATCCAAGCCCCATAACCATAGGTATAAATGCTTTACCAGATAAACCAACTTTTCTCATTATTTTATCCATTAAGAATGCTGTTCTTGACATATATCCACTATCTTCAAATATTGATATACCTAAGAATAATGTGAATATTAGTGGGAAAAATGGTAATGTACCACCAACACCACCTAATATACCGTCTATAACAAGAGATCTAAACCAAGGGCTAGAACCTGCTAACATAGTATCAATTGGAGTTGATATATAAGTTTCAATAAGTACTGCTAACCCTTCTTGTAAAGGTCCACCTACCCAATCAAATGTAAATTTGAATAAAAGCAATAAAGCACCGATAAATATTGGATAAGCTAATATTGGATTTAATACAATATTATCAATCATATCACTGATAGATTTTTTTCTAACTGAAGACTCTTTACTACACCTAGATAGTATATCTTCTAATTTTTTATAAGTTTCTACTTCATTTCCGAAATTAATAGAATAAGATGAATCGTTGTAAATAGATTTTTTTATTGCAGAAGATATTTTATCAACACCAGTTTTCTTTTTGGCAATTATTGGAACAACTATAACACCAAGTTCAATTCCTAGTTTTTCAGTATCGATTTTTATACCTTTATTTTCAGCTATATCAACCATATTAAGTAAAATAACAATCGGCTTATTAAATTGCATAAGCTGAGTTGTTAAATAAAGATTTCTTGATAAACTAGATGCATCTACAACATTTACTATAACATCCACATCTTCAGTTTCTAAAAAATTCTTAGACACTTTTTCCTCATTAGAAAACGTATCCATTGCATATATACCAGGTAAGTCAATAATTTTCATATCATTACCAATAAATCCTTCTTTTTTTTCAATAGTAACTCCTGGCCAGTTTCCAACATATTGATTTGAACCTGTTAATAGGTTGAAAACAGTAGTTTTACCAACATTAGGGTTACCAAGTAACGCTACATTAATCATATGATTTTATCCTTTCTATTTTAATAAAATATTTTTTGCATCAGATTTTCTAAGGGCTAAATCAAATCCTCTAAATCTAACTATTATAGGGTCTCCAAAAGGAGCTACCTTTTTAATTTCTATTTCTGTATTATCTATGCATCCTAAGGCTAGTAATCTTTTTGCTAGCTTTTCATTTCCGTTTATACTATTAATAGTACCCTTTTGACCAACTTTTAAATCGTAAACAGTCATCATTAATACCTCCTAATGAAATTCATTATCAATAAGAAAAGTATATCAGTAATAATATTAAATGTCAACCAATAGTAATTATTTATCTATCATTTATATAAATAGTAAATGTTAGTAATATTAAAATGATATTGACAAACCATGGTATAATTTGTTAAAATATAGACATAAAATAAATAATTATGTGTAACTATGGTGATTAATATGGCGAATAGAGAATTGGATGCATTAAAGAATGAAATTGAAGCACTTAGAGATGAAATTAATACGTATATAGAGTATCCAGAAATATTTAAAGACGAATTAGTAGAATCAAGCAATAAAATAGATACATTAATAAATAAATATATGATTTTAACTAGCAAATAGCCCACATAAGTGGGTTTTTTTGAGCTTAAAATAAATAAAGTTATAAGTGAATATCTTAATAATAAAGTGAGAATATTAAATAACTAGATGCAAATTGATAATAGTATCTAAATATTATATAAGGGTGAATTTTATTATGTTAGTTAGAATTATAAATTCAATTATAATCATTATATTTTCATATATTTTTCTAAAAATAATACACTATCTTTTAAATAAAATATTTAAAATTACAAATTTTGATGTAAGATATGAAAATACATTATCAAGTGTATTAATGTCAATATCATATTACATAATATTTACAGTTAGTATAATCCTAATATTAAAAGAGTTTCAAATAATGGATGTTACAAAGTTTGGTTCATTAGTTACAGGAGCAAGTATTGTTGGATTGATTGCGGGGGTAGCATCTCAAAGCATATTAAAAGATATTTTTAATGGGTTCTTTATATTATTTGAAAAACAAATCCAAGTTGGAGACTTTATTGTATTAAATGAAGATTTTAGAGGTGTAGTAGAAGAAATAGGACTTAGGAGTATTAGCTTAAGAGATTGGGATTTAAAAAGAATAACAATAGCAAATGGCAATATATTAAGCATAAGAAATTACAGTAAGAATAAAATGAGAGTAGTAGTACATGTTAGAGTATCTTATGAAGAAGACCCTATGAAAGTAATAAGTACACTGGATGAAGTGTGTTGTGTAATGAATGAAGATTGTAAAGGGTATTTATATAAATCACCATTAGGAGATATAGTTAGTCCGTTTAGCGTATATGGAGTAACAGATATAGAAAAAAATTCAATAGGAGCTCAGTATACTATAACAGGAATAGTACAACCTCAGAAGTACTTCTTAGCCCTTAAAGAAACTAAATTACAGATACTAATTATATTCAAGAAAAATAATGTACATATAGCATATCCGACTCATATAAATATAATAAATAACAAAATGAATGATTGTGAAAGAGAGCTATAATTATAGCTCTTTTATAATACATAAAAGACATAGTTATTTTAAATAAAGGAGAGGATTAATATTATAAGTAATATAGAAATAATTATAAGACTATTAATAGCATTAATAATAGGTGGATTAACAGGCTTAGAAAGAGAAAAATCTCATCAATTTGCAGGATTTAGAACGCATATATTAGTAGCGGTAGGTTCTTGTATTACATCTATAGCATCGTTATCATTATTTTTTCAATATAATGGATATAGTAATATAAGTTTAGATCCAGCTAGATTAACTGCACAAGTATTGTCAGGAATAGGATTTTTAGGAGCTGGTGCTATTTTAAAAACATCAAATGGAATAAGAGGATTAACTACAGCAGCAGGTATATGGGTAACTGCATGTATAGGAATTACAGTAGGATACGGATATTATGTTCTAAGTATATCAGCATGGTTATTTGTAATGGTAACTCTTTATATATTAAAAAATATAGATAAAATTTTGTTCAAAAAAAAGCAGACTATATTTAATGTAAAAGTAAATAATATAAATATGGTTTCAGTACTATACTCTAAATTTGAAAAATCACAAATTGATGTTAAAAATATAGATATAGAAGATGATGAAGAACAGTGCTGGAAACTGAGCTTTTTCATAGTTTATGACCGAAGAATTATTATGGAAGAACTAGTAAAAGAACTAAATATGTCAAAAAATATAATAAGTGTAGATTATTTGCATTAAAATAATATAAAATAGAAGATAACTAGAATTAAAATTGAGGTGTATAAATTGAAAAAAAACATAAGAATAATAACAGATGGTTCATGTGATTTTCCACAAGAGATTTTGGATAGAGTAAATCCAGGTATAGTAGGTATAAATGTTGCTTTTGGAGAAGAAAGTTACATTGGTGGAGTAGAAATAGATGAGGATACTTTTTATAACAAAATGAGAGGATGTAAAGAATTACCTAAAACATCAAGTCCATCACCAGATAGATTTATGGAACTTTATAGTAGCGAAGATGAAGAAGAGCTATTAGTGTTTACTTTAACATCAAAATTATCTAGTACATATAGTAATGCAGTATTAGCTAAGAATATGTACTTAGAAGAAAATTCAAATAAAAGAATAGAAGTTATAGATAGCCAAAGTGGTTCTATCGGTGTAGCCTTGATTATATTAAAATGTAGTGAATTAATAGAAAATGGAAAGACTATGGATGAAATCCTAGATTCAATAGATACATTCAAAAAAGATATGGTTTTCTTTGGTGCTTTAGATACTTTAGAAAATGCAATAAAAGGTGGAAGAGTTAACCCAATTGCAGGAAAAATAATGAACGCACTTAATTTTAAGGTAATAATAAAAATAGAAGATGGATTAGTCAAACCTATTGATAAGGCAAGAGGTGGAAGTAACAGTTTAAAGAAAGCTTTAGAATATGTTCAAAATAATGTAAGTAATAGTAATGAAAGAACTGTTATAATCGCTCATGCTAATTGTATAGAAAAAGCTGAAAAAATTAAGCAATTTTTAGGAGAAAATTCTGATTTTAAGGAAATACTAATAGGAAGTATAGGTCCTATAATGGGAACTTTTACATCAGAAGGAGCAATACTAGTATCTGTTTTATAATTTAATCATACAATTTAAAGAAAATTAGCTAACTAAATTTCTAAAAAGGAGTAAAATTATGGGAGTAGATAGAACTACAATAGAAGAGAAGTACAAATGGAAAATTGACAGGATGTATTCTAATAAAGAATCAATAGAACAGGATATATCTAAAGTAAAAGAATATATATCTAAGGTAAAAGAATATAAAGGTAAATTATCAGATAATAAAGAAAACCTATATGAGGCATTAAGTATTTCGGAAGAGTCTTCTAGAATACTTCAAAATTTATATGTGTATACTCATATGAAACAACATGAGGATACTAGAATAAATGCTAATCAAGGTATTGCCACTAAAATAGAAATGTTATCAACAGAACTATCAATGGCTATATCATATATGGTTCCAGAAATAATAGCAATTGATGATAATAAATTAAATAAATATTTAAATTATGAAAAACTATATTTCTATAAAAAACATATAGATGATATTTTAAGAGAAAAACCTCACACTTTAAATGAAAGAGAAGAAGAAATACTAGCAGCTACTGCAGACCTATCGGGGATTCCTGAAAATGTATACGATATGTTATCATTTGCAGATTTAGAGTTTCCTGAGATAGAAGATGAAGAACATAATAAAGTAAGAATTACTCACTCGAATTTTTCGACTTTCTTAAAAAGTAAGGATAATAGAGTTAGAAAAGATGCTTTTGAAGCGATGTACTTAATATATGATAAATATAAAAATACTTTTGCATCAACTCTTTACGGAGGAATAAAAGCAGAAATATTTTATGCCAAAATGAGAAAATATGAATCTGCATTAGAGGCATCATTATTCCAAGATGATATAAGTGTTAATGTATATAATAATCTTATAAAGGCAGTAGATGAAAATTTAGATTCTTTAAATAAATATGTAGATATAAAGAAAAAATTCTTAGGACTAGATGAGATACATACTTATGATTTATATGTTCCTTTGACTAATAAATTTGATATGAATATCCCATATGAAAAAGCACAAGAAATTATATTAAATGCTCTAAAGCCTCTAGGTGAAGAATATTTAAGCATAATAAATAAAGCCTTTGAAGATGGATGGATAGATGTATATGAAAATGAAGGAAAACAAGGTGGAGCTTATTCTTGGGGAAGTTATGATTCAAATCCATATATATTAATGAGTTATAAAAAAGATCTTAATTCTTTATTTACTTTAGTTCATGAATTAGGTCATTCTTTACACAGTTATTACTCTAGAAATAATCAACCATATCTATACTCTAGTTATAAGATATTTGTTGCAGAAGTTGCATCTACATTGAATGAATTACTATTAATAAATTATCTATTAGAAAATTCTAACTCTAAAGAAGAAAGAATTTATTTATTAAATTATTATTTAGAACAATTTAGAACTACGGTATATAGACAAACAATGTTTGCAGAGTTTGAAAAATTAACTCATGAAACAGTTGAATCAGGAGAACCTTTAACTGCTGAAGAATTTACTTCTATATATTATAAATTAAATGAAAAATATTATGGAAAATCAACAATAATAGATGAACAGATAGGATTAGAGTGGGCAAGAATACCACATTTCTATTCAAACTTCTATGTATATAAATATGCAACTGGATTCTCAGCAGCAAGTGCATTAAGTCAACAAATATTATCAGAAGGTCAAGCGGCAGTTGATAGATATTTAAAATTTTTAAAAAGCGGAGGATCAGAATATCCTTTAAATCAGCTGAGATTAGCTGGAGTTGATATGGAGAAAAAAGAATCAGTAGATAAAGCACTAAAAGTATTTAGAGAGTTAGTAGATAAATTAGAAAAAGAGTACTAAATGCAAAAAGAGTATTATAATTTTATAATGCTCTTTTTGTTATAAAAAATAAATTTTAAGAAATTTATAATAACTAAGTACATTTAATTTGTATCATTGATTATATAAATTAAGTTTATTTTACATGTTCTTAACATTATTTACATTAGCTTAACCTGTTTATAATATTTACTTAACATAAAATCAGTATTATTAAGTTGTAAAGGAAATGAAAATAATAAAAATTTAAATATAAACGGGGGTACAAAAATGTTTAAGAAAAAAATAGGAGTACTTTTAGCTAGTACAATATTAGTAGGAAGTTTAGCAGTAGGATGTGGATCAAATTCAGATAAGGCATCAGATACATCAAAAGTTACAATATCAGGTTCGACTTCAGTAGGACCAGTTATGGAAGTTATAGCAGAAGAATTCCAAGCTAAAAACGAAGGTATTACAGTAGAAATACAACAAGTTGGTTCTTCAGCAGGAATAAAAAATACAATAGAAGGAACTTCTGAAATAGGAATGTCATCAAGAGATATAAAAGATGAAGAAAAAAGTGCAGGATTAAAAGAAACGGAAATAGCACTTGATGGAATATCTCTTATAACTAATAAGAATAATGAAGTAAAAAACTTAACACTACAACAAGTAAAAGATATATACACAGGAAAAGTAACTAACTGGAAAGAAGTAGGAGGAAAAGATGCTCCTATAGTAGTTTTATCTAGAGAAGATGGTTCAGGAACTAGAGATGGCTTCCAAGAAAAAGTTGGATTTGAA
>JAVXLU010000007.1:31605-36316 GCA_036646635.1 Romboutsia sp. | reverse complement strand
AAAAAGATATAGTTTTAGAAGTAAGCAATTTAGTAGATAAGTATTTAAAACAACAAGATATTAAAAATATAAGTACTAGAACTACAGATGTATTTTTAAGTTTAAATGAGAGAAGTAATAAAGCAAATAATTTAAGAGTTAATAGTTTCGTGTCTATACACTGTAATGACTCAGACGACCCTCAAGCACATGGATTAGAAATATTTTGTTATAACCTAAAATATAGTAAATTAGCAGATTGTATATTATCTGAATTAAAAACAGATAACTTATATACACGATTAAGAGATGGTGGAATAAAAACAGGAAATTTACATGTAGTTAGGGAAACGCATATGCCTGCATGCTTAATTGAATTAGGATTTATAAGTAATAGAGAAGATTATAATTTAATAATGAACAATAAGGACAGATTTGCTAAAGCTATAGCCAAAGGAATATGCAAATTTAATGGAGTTAAATGGAAAGAAGCAATCGGATCATCAAGCGAAAGTTTTAAAAATGGTGAGTACGATGGTAGAAAGGCTAAAGTAATAGCTAATGAGTTAAATGTTAGATATGATAGATGGGTTGAGGGTGTTTCTGAGCCAAAGATAATAGGAAAACTAAAAAAAGGTGATATCGTAGATTTAGGATATTGCTTAAATGGTTGGCCAGGAATACATGGATTCAAAGGTAATAAAGGATTTGGATATGTTAACTCTAAATTTTTAGAACTATTATAAATTTATATATGTTATTAAGCTAATTAACAACATATACATATAAAAACTAATACTTGAATCAAATTTTACTAATTATTTGTTATTTAGCTAATTAACAATTATAAACTATCAATAACTTTAATTTTTATATTAATAAATAGTGTCCTATTAATTCTGTGGATAACCATTTGATTTTCTGTGGATAAAATACAGGTACTGGTAAAAAACCTGACTAACTTAAAATTTAAATTATAAAACTATTGAAAATAAGCTATTTAAAAATAAATGGCATAAAACTATACAGTTTTATGTCATTCAAAAATAAGTTATTTTATACTTTTACGCTAGATTAGTATTTTAATAATTATTCAAATCTAGACTATATTTTATATATTTACATGTTGCTGCGAGTTAGTATAAGTTTGACATTATTTATATTAGAACAATATAAGTTATGAATATAGTTATGTTTAATTTAATTAAATCTATTATATATAAATAACTTGTATTGGAGGTGATTTAATGCCATATGAATGCGAAACTTATCAAGCAACTTCAATTAGAATGTTAGTTGATGATTTAGAATTTTTAAAAGCTATAGCTAAAAAAAATAATCGTAGCTTTAATTATTTAATTAATCAAATTGTAAAAGATTATAGCAAGAGAGGATTATTAAATGAATTAGATTTATAGAATAAAAAATAACCAGGTTATTCCTGGTTATTTTAATTATTATGACAAGTCATACATCTATCCCATTTAAATGGTCTACTTCCTCCACAGAAAGGACAATATTGATAATTTGTATTATCCCATTCTTCATGATCTACTTCACTCCACTTGCAATTATCTTGGTGGCTTCTATCATTACTCTTATCTTTTTTATCGAAATCGAAAAATCCCATTACAATCACCTCATGTAATATTATTTACATTTGCAAAAAAAATAAACCCAGGAGTCCCTAGGTTTAATTGCCATATACTTTTTTTCTTATTTTTTTCATATCTTTTTTTAATTTAATTAGTTCTTCTTCTTTATAGCAAAACATACATAACCCATCTTTCATATTTTTTATATGTTGCTCTCTTCCACATTCCATACATTCTACAACCTCATCGACATTATTACTTTGCTTTCTTTTAAATATTTTTATCCTGCATTTTTCACAAAGTCCATTTTCAAGTTCATCTACATTATAATAAGATTTACATTTATCACATTGTTGGTTTTTACCACTTTGGCAATCACTACACATTCCATTATTTAATTTAAGTTTATATGCAAGGCCTTCTTTCCCACAATAATCACATTCAACTGTACTATCATCTAAGCAAAATCCACACATTCCATCTTGTTTATCTAATAAATCTTTTAATCCTTCTCTACCACAATTTCTACAAGTGCTTATATATTCACTTGCGCAAGATTTGCAAAGATATCTATGTTCGGATATTGTACTAGTACTATAACAACTTCTTAATTTTTTACACTTTCTACAAAATGTAGTAGTGGTCCAATTAGCATCATGTTTACTCATTTTATATTCCTCCAATAATTAAAAATATGGTATAATTATTGGTGATATTACATTACTTTACTAGGGATTGTACTATCACCTTGAGCTGTAGAAGTTGCACCTTCTATAGCTCTTTTATTTTTTCGCAAACTTCTTTTTAGATTATTCTCCGCTATATCTTCAACAACTTCATCATCTATCCATAATACTTGTATCTCAGTTCCATAACTATCTGAATCAAATACTTTCATGTGCCCCTTACCTTTTAACTTATGAAGATCTCCATCTTCTATAATAATATCGGAGCGTATAGAATCCTTACATTTACCTCCAAATACTGTATTTATATTTTGTTTTGTTAGATTAGGTAAAACATCTTTATTTGGTAATTGTGTTGCTAATAATAAAAATATTCCTGCTCCTGCTCCTTGTTGTGCTAATAACTTTAAAGTCTTATGGAACTCTTTATCCTGTTCAAATCCTGCAATTTCCTCTATGACTATAACTCTAATAGGCATTTTATCTACTTTATCTCTATAGTTCCAAATATTTTTAACCCCTTTGTATTTACTAAATAATATATATCTACGTTTCATTTCTTCAGCATTTTTAATTAATATATCATTTGCTTTATCTTCTTCTGTAGTATAGTGTATTGTATTTTTACAGTTTTCAAATTCATTTAAATCAACATTTTTAATATTTATTAAACTAAGTTGAATATCAGCTACGCTTTTTTTAACTAGCATGCTTAATATTAATCTTATCAAAGTAGACTTACCACATCGAGTACTACCAGCTATATAACAGTGTGAGTTTGAAGGGTCCGATAAGTCCCAATATCTTAATTTTAATGTATTTAAGTTTATACCTACAGGTATTTTAAATTTTATCATTTTGTGCTTTTCAGGATCATAAACTACTTTTGGTCTATTAGTTAAAACTTTTAGCTCTATGTTATATCCTTTTCTATTCAATCTTAAATTTTCTTTATTTTCTCCCATGAAAAATGATATTTTATCTAATTTTTCTTCAAAGTCTTTAAGACATATTCCTATTGGAACACGAAATTCATATATATCAAAGTTTTCATTTTTATGGGATTTAATTTTCTTAGGATATTCATTAGATTTATTTTTTAAATATATTTCTTTAAAGAATTTATCAAAGTCATAGCTTTTTTGGCCACTACATTTATTTATACATTTAAATAGTAATTTAAAACTATCTATTAATCCATCCACCAATGGCTCTAATATATTTTCGCTCATTATAATTCTCCTTCCATATTTAAATTGAAGTAACTTATTTTTAATCCTTGGATGTCTTTATGATCCACTTCTCCTACAACAACCAATCTCGGCAAAACATCCCAATCAGTATTATTTAAAACTAATCTTTTTATATTTTTATACTTACTTATACAGTCATGTGTCCCTAGTTGAATTTCTAAAAGAATGTTTTTAATCATGTTGTCTTTTTTAACTCTTATATAAGCATCAGATATTATATCACCTAATAAAAATGACTTTTTAAAATCTACTATCTCATATCCATCATTTATTAACTTTACAATGAAATCTGTTATAAAGAGATCATGTTGTATTATTCTTGCTGCAGGTTTCTTTCCATCGAAATATATATAACTATTTCCATTAAACTTTTGTCTTTCAATGTATCCATACTCATATAAATGTTTTAATCTTCTATTGCATACAGTTGGAGCTACATTATTAAAAAATACCTCATAAATTTGATTAGTATTACAGAGTTTATACTTTTTTACAAACTCAACTACTTTAATATCTCTTTCAGTCATTTTATCATCCTCCTATATTAATATGTATATGAATACTTAATTGAATATGTTCTTGAATATTTATATAATATTCAGTTAAATATCGACATTTAATTTTAGTAAGTGAACATCAACTTTAGATTATAAGCTGTGTACATATGCTAAATTGACTGACTTTAAAAAGGTGAAATGAGCGGATGCGAATGGAATCTTTTGTGGGTCGGATTACCATAAATAAAAAAAGCTAGGAATAATCCTAGCTTAAATACTGTCATATACTTATTGTGCTAAATACCCTATGGCATTTGCATAAAATTGTTTGTCTTCTTTTATTTTTATTTCATTACTTATTTGTTCTTTAATCATTCGATTAAATACTTTATATCCACCACCTACACCAACAACTGCATATCTATCAAGTTGTCCGAATTTATTAGTTATCTTATTTAACATAGCATCAGTTGTTGGTTTTATAGTTCCTATATATTCTTCTAATTTATACTCTCTATCTTTATATTCTATAACTTCTAAGTTATTCTTAAATACTTGGTCTATACTATCTTCTGTAATATCTGCGCTATTTACATTATTAAAATAATTTGCTATTTCTTTTCCTAAATCAATTACACCAGTTGGTATAGTATCAACTATATCTGGATAATATGCATTATCCTCATAATCAAATTTGTAGC
>JAVXLU010000007.1:0-31595 GCA_036646635.1 Romboutsia sp. | reverse complement strand
TAGTTCCTCCCCCAACATCTATGCTTAATAAATCTTGTTTTGTATCTATTGAATCAACCATAGAAACAAATCCACTATATCCCTCTACTTTAGTTTCAACGCTATTAAATATTACCTTTTTAAATATACCATTTATAGTAAACTCAAAAGTTTCATTTGTTGGGAATAAACTTTCAAATGCTCTTAAATATGAATCATTGAAAAATTGTGTAGGTGGTAATCCTAATCTTAAATCTACCATTAATTCATTTTCATTTTCATATAACTCATTTAACATAACAAGCACTTGTTCAAGTAAGTTTTTTCTAGTGTGCTTTAAAATATTATTATTAAGATCTCCTACTCCTAAATATATAACTTGATTATTCATTTCAATTTTACGAGCCTTTGGATTAATAGTTTTGCTAAATTGAATTTTATTAGGCAATTTCTTTAATACTAATTTACCATCAATAAAAGTAGCTCCTTTTAACATACTGTTTCCTAAGTCTATACCTGCTTTTACTATCTTCATATTTTTATAATCTCCCTTATTTATTTTTTTAATTTCTATCTCCCAAATCCTTTAACTTTATTTTTATTTAATTGTAAACTTTCTTCTGTAGGCAAATCACTATTTTTATCTTCTTTACCTATATTTTCAGTTTTTTTTATGATAGGAGGATTTATTTCTCTTCCTAAGTTTTTAACATGTTCTTGTAAAATCCTTCTGCAATATGCCCTAAGTGTCCTATCATCTTCTTCTGCAAGCTTTTTAAGTGCTAATTCCAAGTTTTTATCGATAGGAACTTGTAAGTTATAAGGTTTTTCTTTCATATAATCACCTCTGTTATTTATATCTTAATTAAATAATAATTGGTTTAGAATTATTTGTCAATCGTTTTTTAATTTAAAAACAATTGCTTTTCAATTGAAATAAAATTTAAATGAAATTAATATACAATCACTATTCAATTCATATTCAATTTACCAATAAAAAAAGACTAGATTTAATCTAGTCTTACCAAAACATATCCATTTCTTCTTTATGTTTTAGATCAGTTTCTTTTTCCTTTTTATATTCAATTATCTTATTTTCTAAAGCTCCTTTGAAGAATTTATAAGAAGTTGCTTTTATAGTTTCAACATCGTCTCGATCAAGAGCAATCATAACTGCATCATCAAAAGCTCTTTTCATATATGTATCTTTAAAATCTATATTAGCAAAATCCATTTTAAAACTTCTTAAAGTACCTTTAGTAAATACCGTTTCATCTGGCACACAAAACTCTTTATTTTCGATTTTAAGCGTTTCTTTTTCCTTTTCTTGGGTGTTTATACATTTTTCATCACTTAATACTTCTAATCCCTTATTATTTCCATTTTCTTTGCATTCTATAACTTCTTTTATAACATTTTTATCAAAATATTTTCGCTTATCTAAATCTTTTATGTAAAATGTTATTCCTATAACTTTTTGTCCTTTTTTTATTTCATCAAAATCAATTTCAAATAAATTCAACTCTTCAAGCTCATTCTTTGCAGGAATAATTACTTTATTTTTAAAATTAGCATATACCGAGTATGATTTTTTGTCCTCTAGTAAGAATAAATCTTTTAATTCTTCGATAGAGTAATTTATTTCTGTTTTTGAATTGCTCCATAATCTTAATAATTCATATAGTCTATATGTATATGTACATTTAGCAGCTAATAAAATACTTAAGTTTTCAGGTGTATATCCATATCCCTCATCCATATATTTAGTTAACATATCATAAACTTCAATTGGAAGTAGAATTTTAAATCTATCTTTTTTAGAATCATATTTTTGTTTTCCTATAAAACAAAACTTAGACCATTTTTCTTTTTTATTATTTGGATCTTCCCAATATATTGGTTTTGTCATCAAACTATCTAATATTTTCTCTAGTCTTGCCTTTTCTAAAACTTGCTTTCCATCCCTTATATATTTAAAATCGTCTCTATCCATGTAAAAAGAAGCAAACTCGGATTCAACTAATATATCACATGGTTTATATGTAGCTAACGCTTGAGCTTTATATAATATAAATAAATATGTTCTCATTTCAACTGTGTTCAAATGATATTTAGTTTTTACTAGAAGATTATGTTTATTTAATATCTTGTTATCTTTTTCTTTATTTTGCATCTTACAATTCCCCTTAACAATATATTTTATAATTAAATAATACCTATTACTAATAATAAAGTCAAGTAATATCTATCGTATAAAAAGTAATATCTATCGTATAAAAAGTAATATCTATCGTATAAAAAGTAATATCTATCGTATAAAAAGTAATATTTGTCGTATAAAAAGTAATATTTGTCGTATAAAAAGTAATATCTAGCACTCTGAGTATATTGTAATTACTACGTTACAGCTCGTCTAAATACTATTAAATACTATTAAATACTATTTAAATACTAAGTAAAGACTAGTAAAGGTCTTTTTTTCCTATTCTTACCTTTTCTGTACTTTAATTTTCAAACTAAAAGATGTTATAATTAAATTAATGAAAGGGAGGTTTATAATGAGAAAATTTTTTACCGTAATTATTTTTACTATATTTATAAGTTTATTAGTTGTTGGATGTGGGAAAAAGACTGCTTTAGGCAAATATCATGAAGACGAAGTTAAAAATGGAGCAGGGGAAAATATAGGAACACGATTAGTTGTTGATAGTAATGAAAAAGAGATAAATGATGAAAATATTATTAAATTTTACAATGAAACTGTGAAAGATAATAAATATAATTATATAACAGTTGATTTAGGCAATGGAGAAGGATTAGTTTTTAATAATGACAATTCATTTATAAAAGGTAGTATAGATGAAGATGGAATGATTAGTAAAACAAAAGAACTAGGTCAAATAAAAGATAATGAAGTGAAATATCAAGAAAGTAAATAAAAAGTAACCCTTATACCAGATTATGATATAAGGGTTATTTTTTATTTGTTTTCTTCAGATATAAAATGTTTAACCAAAACAATAGGATCTACATTAAGTTCTTTTGATAATTCAATTATTTTAGTTATATTAGGATTTTTAATATCTTTAAGTTTAGTTATTTGTTCAGTTGTTAACTCTATCTGTATTCCCATAAATTTACACCCCTATAAAAATATACCATAAATGTTAATACTTATTAAGTTCTTTTATGATAAAATAACGAGCTAAAATAATAGGATCTATGTCTAATGCTTTTGATATAGAAATTACTTGAGTTATAGTTGGACTATGAACAAAATATGGTTTTTCTAACTTAGATATATAACTTTGGCTAATTCCTGTTATTTTTGATAACTGAGATTGACTTAAACCTTTTGAAAGCCTTGCACTCTTTATCATGCCGATACACCTCTAAATGTCATTATACATCAAATATTGTCGTAATATTCTTCGTACGAATAATTTTCGACATGTAAATTATGGTAATATTTAATCATGGCAAAAATATTACAAACTTATTCGAACAAGCAGAACGCTTGAAATTACACAGTCCCAAACTTTTTTTAAAAATTAATCCGAACATATGTTTGATTTATTATTGAAAAAATATTATCAAGGGAGTAATATAAATATATAAGTTTCCGGGGAGGCATTATCGAAATGAAAAAAAAAGAAATGGAAGAAATAATATCATTATTAGAAAGCATAAGCTTAACTAATTTACAAATAATAAAAAAATTTATACAAGGCATAAAAAAATAAGTCTCAATTAATTGAGACTTATTTATCGCTTAGTGCATTTATTACTTTTTGGATTACAGCTCTTTCTTCATTATTTAAACTAGAAAAAGTTAAAAATACTTTCTTTAAAAAATCATCATCATCAGCAAAGACTTTTCCCATCATATTTGCAATGTTTAAATCATCAATAGTTCTATACATATTTCCTTCACCAGTCATAAACCATTCATAATTAACATTAAAAGTATCACAAATTTGAGTTACTGTTCTATCAGTTAAATTTCTTACGCCGCTTTCCCATTTGCTAATAGTTGTGTCTGTGACATTTAATTTATTACCAAATTCTTTTTGAGATAACCCAAGATCATCTCTTAATAACTTTAAATTTTTATTCATATTTTCTCACCTCATAATTATATTATATACAACAACTTGACAAAGTCAAGTTAAGTTTTTACTTGAAAAAGTCAAATTATAAATTGACAAAGTACGATTGAAAGGTGTACAATATAGACATAGACAAGTTGAAATTGACAAAAATGCAAGCAAAGGGGGAATTATTTATGACAAAAAAAGATAAAGAATTATTAGCGATGATGAAAACATTTAAAACTCTAAATGAAAAAGAACAAGGATTTGTATTAGGTTTGGCTGAGGGATTTGCAATATGTAAAGCTAAAACTAGCATCGTAGATGATTCTCATATTAATAATCTGATATCTAATTATAAGTAATAAAGGAGATGGCATTATGAACAATGTAAATTGTGTCTATAGTGAATTTGAGCAAATAGAAGTTATAGACAAAAGAAGTGTTTTATCTCAAGAGATAACTACATATGGAGATTTAGAAAATCCTATTTTTTTAGCTAAGGATGTTGCCAACTGGATAGAACATACAGATCTATCCAGAATGGTAAATCTTGTAGATGAAGATGAAAAGCTAAAACGTACATTGTACGTATCAGGTCAAAGAAGAGAAATGTGGTTTGTAACAGAAGATGGGTTATACGAAATTCTAATGCAGAGTAGAAAACCAATTGCTAAAAAATTTAAAAAAGAAGTAAAGCAAATTTTAAAGGAACTTAGATTACAAAATAGTCCATATTCAAATTTAAGTAAAGAGCTCAAAGCAATATTAACTATAGATAAAAAACAGCAAGTAATCGAGCGAAACATTAAACAAGTTAAAACAGAATTAACTGATTTTAAACAAGATATACCATTGTTTGCAGTTGAATGTGATGAAATATCAAGATTAGTTAGGAAAGTAGGAACAAACGCTTTAAATGGAAAATTGAGCAATGCATATAAGGATAAGAGCATTAGAAGTAAAGTTTATAGCGATATATACAGACAGTTACGTAGAGAGTTTGGAGTAACTTCATACAAAGCAATTAAGCGTAGACAATTAGAACAGGCATTGCAAGCAGTTGAAAACTATAGATTACCAATGGTTTTAGAAGAAGAAATAAATTTAATAAATAAATATGAAAGTAGAGGGGATTTAGTATGTTAAAACAAGTAATAGCGGAATTAAAATGTTTTGAAAGAAAAATAGAGAATTTAGAATCTGCAATAGAAACAGAAGATCAAGCACAAATAGAAATTGAGCTTGCAAATGTAAAAAATGAATTTGAAGCATTACAAGATGTTATATATGGGGCAAATGAAGATTTAGTAGATGTTGAAAATACTTTGTTCAATGTGGAACGACTTGTACCAATGACTATAGTTATAGGGGGTTAAGAGCATGATTATAAATAAATACATCGTTCATTTATTGGATAAAGAGGGAGATAGTCCTGTATTAAATGATTTTGAAGGAAAGTCAACTAAAGAAATGGATGCTTTTCTTCAAAAGGCTATAAAGAAAGTTTTAAAAAATGATGAAAATATTAAATTAAAGTTTAATAATTATAACTCAAATATAGTTAAAAACATAAGTGATCATATTATATATAATCCTAAAAACTTTATAGAAGATTCAAAAGAGTTAGCATTATATTTATTTGATTACATAAAAGAAAGTGAAATGAAGTCAAGTGACTTTATTATAGCTTTAGTTACTATAAAAGACCAACAAATGGTAGTAATTTTAAATCTCGAATTTAGCAGCCATTACACTCATTTAATAGATTTTATAGATGATAAGTTCTCTATAAAAGTTATAGAAAATAATAATATTCTTTCAAATAGGAAAATAAGTAATGCAGCTATAGTAGATATATCAGGAATAAATGATGAATACCATCTTAGAGCATATGGATGTGATACTTTTATAAAAGATTATTTAGATGCAACTATAGTATATGATGATTCATATAAAACTAAAATGTTTGATGCAGTAACAAATCATATATTAACAAACTATACAACAGATGTTAAAGAGTGTTTAGATGCTGTATCATATCGAAACTACAAGCTAAAAGAAAGCGTTGTAATAGATGTAGATAAATTTATAGATGATATGGATTCAAATATAGTTGTATCTACCGCTATAAAGCAAGAGCTAGATAGACATAATGTAACAGGCGAGTTTGAAGTAGATAAAAGATATATAGAACGAAAGTTAAAAAAGAAAGTTATAAAAACAGACACAATGATAGAAATAAAAGCTGATTTATCAGATATAGAGGACCCAATGAAATTTAGATTAAGCCAAAATCAAGATGGATCATATGACTTGATAATAAGAAATGTAAGAGATATTAGATAGGAGATAATAAAATGGCAAGATACAGAGCATTACAAACAAACTTTTGGGATGATGGATTTGTTATGGACCTAACTCCAGAGGAAAAATATTTCTTTATATATTTGATAACAAATAGCAGAACGACACAATGTGGATGCTATGAACTTCCTTATAGATTTGCAGAAATGCAAACTGGATACAATAGAGAAACTATAGAAAAGCTCATAAGTAGATTTATAGAGTATGGAAAAATAAAATATAATTTAAAAACTAAAGAAATCTTAATACTGAATTGGAGCAAACATAATTATACTGGTAGCCCAAAGGTTATGAATTGTATTTTAAAAGAAATAGAAGATATTAAATGCAAAGATTTCAAAGCAGAACTTTATAAGATATGCATAGAGTATGGATACCCTATCGATACCCTATGCATAGACTTGGGGGAAAAAGAAAAAGAAAAAGAAAAAGAAAAAGAAAAAGAAAAAGAAAAAGAAAAAGAGCATGTAGGTAGGTCGGTAATAAAAGAATTTTCACAAATATATCAAAATAACATAGGAGTTATAAATTCTATAACTGCTACATGGCTTATAGAGTTAACAGAAATAATAGATGTTGGTTTATTTAATAGAGCAGTTGAGATATGTACAGAAAAAGGCAAATTAAATCAAGGATATTTAAAAGGGATTATTAAAAATTGGACTGATTCAAATATAACTACATTTGAACAGTATAAAGCTTATGAATTACAGGAGAAAAACGATGGAACTTCTAAAGCAAAGAATGGAAAAGATGTTGAACCAAGTGAAATTACAACAGAGCAAGAGCAAGAAGCCGCAAGATTGCTTAGAGAAATCGGAATACAAGTGCAATAAATGCAAAGATAGACTATATATATTAAAAGATGATGTGGCTTATGAATGCGAATGCAAAAGCTTAAGAGAAGCAGAAAGAATTTTAGAACTTAGCGGAATAAGCGAAGAGTTTAAAACTAAAACATTTGCTAATTTTAACTATAAAGCTAACAATGAAGCAGCTAAAGCTTTTACAACAGCACTTTCTTATAGTAAGAACTTTGAAAATAATAAGTTTAATAGAAGAAACTCAATATTGTTTATGGGACAACCTGGAAGTGGGAAAACTCATTTATCTATAGCTATAGCTAATCAGTTAATAGAAAATCATATAAGTGTAATTTATATGCAATATAGAGATGTAATAACAATTTTAAAGCAAACTATAGGTAATGATCCAGAAGTATATCAGGCTCAGATAAGCAAATATAAAGATGCAAAGGTACTACTTATAGATGATTTATTCAAAGGTAGTATAACTAAATCGGATATAAATATAATGTTTGAAATAGCTAATCATAGATATTTAAAACAACTACCAACTATAATCAGTACAGAAAAAACCTTTGAAGAGTTACTTGAGATAGATGAAGCAGTTGGAAGTAGAATTATAGAAATGAGCAAGGATTCTTTAATACAGTTAGTTGGTAAAAAGCTAAATTATAGGATATATGGGAGTTAAGAAAAATGAACATTTTAGAAGAAGCAGAAAATTTAAGAAAGTTAGCTGAGGAAGCAGCTAAAAAAAGAGGAATAACAGTTCAGGAAGCTTGGAATGAAGCAGTAGAAATATTTAAAAGTAGAAATAAACTTTCGTAGGGGGAACACTTATGAAACATGGAATTAGATTGAAAAGAAAACATAAAGATTTTTTAAGTAAGTTACAGCTAGATCCTAAAGACTACTTATTAGAAAGACAGACCGAAAAGGAATATAGATTTATAAACATAAGAACTAAAAGAGTTGAAAAATTTTATTTGGAGGGATAAGTATGGCATTTATGGGATTATACACTACTAAAGAAGTTGTAGATATAAAATTAAGATATGAGAAAAGAATATCAGAAATTATAAACGGATATTCAAGTCATATTAACTATCAAAGGGAAATGTGGAAAAAAGATATTAAAGATTTAAGCGATAATATTAACGAAAAAGAATTAAAAATAAATACTATAAGTTTTATTTTAGCAGCTGAAGCAGATAAGGAAATTAAAAGACTAGAAGTTATAGCCAAAAGAACAAAGAAACCTAGAATTAAAAAGAAATGTGAATCTAGGATTATAGATTATAAAATGCGAAAATTAGCCTATGAGAAGGACACAAAATGAAAAGAGATATATTAATAATGGTTTGGTATGTTTCACTAGTATGGGGCGGATTAGAATTGCTTGTATGGATTTATGATAAAAGAAATACCAATAATATTAATTGATAAAATATAATTTTTATTTAAGAGAGGTGGTGAACGCAGGTGACACTAGATGAGGCGATAGAGCATTGCATTGAACAAGCAGATGGCCAGTGTAATGAATGCGCTAGGGAGCATTATCAATTAGCTTTATGGTTGCAAGAATTAAAAGAATATAGAAAATCAGATGATAATAAATAAAATAATTCTTTCAATTAAGAAATAAGAAGTAATACATATCATTATCAATACATTTATCTAAATGTATTGATAATGATAACTAAATGATATTGGAGGACATTATGGAAAATAAAAGATATAAAATAGGTCAACAGATAAAGTTTGAGGAAAATTTTGAAATAGAAAGCTTCAGAGGAAGAAAAATACAAGTTAAAAAAGGGGATAAGGCTGTAGTTACAGGAAGAGGACTTATAACTTACTTAACAGGAGAAGCAAAAGAAATGAGACAAGTTGTAAAAGAAATGACTGTTGAAGATTACGATCATAGAAATATATCAAAAATGATACTTCAAAGGCTGATTAATGTATACAACCTAGAAGAATTTATGGAATATGAGGAAATTCAATTCAAAGAAATGATTGATGAAATGGAAGATGTATTGTGTGAAATACTTTAGATAAATATCCTGGATCTTATGGTCCAGGAAACTAAATTAAATATTATGATACCAAATGAGAAGGTGATTGATATTACAACATATATTGCTAGTTTCAGTGGAGGAAAAGATAGTATAGCTATGGTTTTAAGGTTAATAGAAGAAAATAAACCACTAGACAGAGTTGCTTTTATAGATACTGAATTAGAATTCGGAGAACAAAATAATATCATTAAGATCTGCGAGAGAAGATTTAAAGAATTAAAACCTGGATTAGAGTTTGACTATATAAGGCCAGTAAAAACATTTGAAGAATACTTCTATACAGTTAAGAAAAAAGGTAAGTTTAAAGGTCAAATATATGGTTGGCCTTTTACAGCAGGGTTCAATAGTTGGTGCAATGACAGGTTAAAACAAAGACCTTTTAGAAAGTATCAAAAACAATTTGAGGATGATGTAATAATTTATCTAGGAATTGCAGCAGATGAACCTAAGAGACTTAAAAGGTTAGAAAGTAATAGAAGAGCACCTCTGGCAGAATGGGGAATGACAGAAAAAGATTGTCTTAAATATATAAAAGAAAAAGGGTTCTGGAATCCAATGTATTGGAAGTTTAAAAGGCTAGGTTGTTATTTATGTCCTAAGCAAAATAATAAGAGTTTAAGAAGCTTGAGAAGGCACTACCCTATGTTGTGGGAGAAAATGTTAAGAATGGACAAGGATAGTCCTATACCTTTTAGAGCAGATGGAACAACGCTACAGGAGTTAGAACATAGATTTAGATATGAAGAAAGTCAGAGAATAATAGCACCGTTGCAATTGGTAGAAAGACATTTGTTTTATGAAAACGAACAAATAAGTTTATTATAGGAGATTGAATATGAAAATAAAAACAAAAACTGGAGAAGTAAGACTTATAAATGCAAGTATATACATAAAAAATGCAATATTAGAATTGCAAAATGTACCTTGTGAGTGTATGGAAGAAAATGTATGTGACAGATGTTTATTATTAAGCGATACTAAAAATTTAAGAAACTCCATAGATGAAGAAATAGAAAAAATGTATAAATAAAAAACATATTTTAGGAGATTTATATGAAATTTAATTTAAGTAAATCCACAGAAGACTTAGTTGTAGCAATGGAAGAATTATCAGAATTGCAAAAAGAAATATCAAAAGCGCTGAGGGATAAAGCAGATATAAATCATATAACAGAAGAAATTGCAGATGTGGAAATTGTAATTGAAAAATTAAAAAAACAATTTAATATTAGTAATTCTAATATAGAAAAATGGAAGAAATTTAAAAAACAACGAACTAAAAACATTTACAACAAAGGGATGGTTTAAATGTATATAAAAAAATGTATTTACTGTGGTAAAGAATTTAAATCAACTCAACCCAATACATTATATTGTAATAGATATCATGCATATAAATACAAAAAATTAAAGAAAGAATCTAAAAATTTATAGGAGTTTAAATATGATTTTAATAAAGAGTGCAGAAAAAGTTATGGAAGAAATTTGGGATTCATATGGACCTATAGATACGGTATGTTGTGCAGTAAAAGTTGTATGTGATATAGGATGTTTTAAGAATTGCCAATTTAGAATAGATGATATAGATACTATAGATGAAAATAAAATAGTAAACAGAATTAAACAAGGCATAGCTAAACAATACATGAAATGTTTAGATGAAGATAAGATAAATAAATAACTATCAAAAATTTATGAAAAATACTAGATAGAATATCACCCAAATATTAATAGGAGGAGATTTTATGACTACAAGAGAATTACAAGATAATTGTTTTAGATTTACAGAAAAAATTCTATATGATTATAGACATATGAAAAGTCATATAGAGCAATTGGAAAACCTAAAAAAAGAGATTAAATCAGAGGATCATATAACTATGAGAGCTATAACATATGACGATATAAAAGTTTCTCCTACATATAAAATATCTAATGCGGTAAGAGATGGAGTAATAGATCCTGTTAAGATTACTCAAGATATAGATATAGATATATATCATGAAAAAAGTTTAATTAAGAAAATAAATAGAGCTGTTAATAATTTAGACACTATTCGTAAGAATATAATTAAATATAGATACTTAAAAAAAATGGATTGGACTACAATGTCACAAGAATTACACTATGATGAAAAAACTTTAAGAAAGTATAAAAATGAAGCAGTTAAAAGTATAGCAGTAGAGTTATTTGGAAGTAAAGTATTTAAAGAAGAAGAACCAACATTATTTGACATGTTAGCTATATAATCGATTCCCGTTTTTATACCGATATTAAAATTTAAAAGGTGATATTATATTAATATAAGGAATTTATATTTTATATAAAATACTTATAACCATAAAAAACTTACGGCTCTTAGAGCAACTCTGTAGAGGTATGGAGTATAAACGATGTATTACGTTTGAATATGTGGTAACTACTAAAAAAAGTCAGGTAAATTAAACCTGGCTTTTTTATTTTGTAGTAAAAGGGTGAGATAGTTGAAAACTTGGAAAGATGCAGATGAAGTAGTAAAAATGGTACATGAGTTACCAAATAGAAAACTAAGAAGTTTGAATATAGAAATGCAGAAAAAACCCAACTTCGATAATCACAAAACAAATAATAAGTGTAGTATAAAAGGCTGTAAGAACTATACAAGGACAGAAAGTAAATTATGTGCGAAACACATTGACAATTTAATAGATAAATAAAGCCTTGAGGTGGTGAGAAGTGAATTATGTAGAACCAATTAGAGATTCTGAAATATTATCTAATATGTGTTTATACTTGAAAGAAAATAATGATAGAAACTATGTTATGTTTTTACTTGGTATATATACTGGATTAAGGATAAGCGACATATTAAAACTTAGAGTAAAAGATGTAATAGATCTAACAAATAAGAAAGATAAAAGAAGAATAAAGAAACAGATAATATTAAGAGAGCAAAAGACATCAAAGCAAAAGATAATAAAGATAAATCCAATATTAAAAGAACCATTGGAAGAGTATGTACAAGATAAAGAAATGTATGAATATCTAATAAAGTCAAGGCAAGGTTTTAATAAACAAATATCAAGGAAAAGAGCATATGAAATACTAAAAGAGCTTGGAGAAATATTTGATGTAGAAAGTTTAGGGTGCCATTCGATGCGAAAAACATTTGGATATCATTATTACAAGCAGACAAAAGATATAGCTCTTTTACAGAAGATATTTAACCATTCTAGTCCAGCTATAACTTTAGCATATATAGGTATAGACCAAGATAGAATGAATAAAGCATATACAACATTTAGATATTTTTAGGATTAAAAACATTATATTTTATTAGCGAGTGTAACATATTTCATGTACGTTACACTTATAAAAAAGCTATATAAAAATTAATGAGTGAACATATTGAAATGGCAATAGTTAGAGATATGGAAATATAGCATAGAACTAGCGTTACACTTTATAAGATATGTTACGCTCATATTACTATTAAGGAGTGATTTAAATGGATAAAGATACAGCTATACAAATGAGAGATTCGGTATTAGATATGGCGTGCTCATTAGATACATATATAAATATGATTGAAAGAGAAGAAGCTGGAGAAGAGGTTAGTGACCTAGAGTTTAAACAATGTATAGGAGAGTTTGTTCTTGCTTATGCTACTATAGCTGGACTTGATAAATAATATGAAGAAGCTATGCCCTAGATGCAATAGAAGATTAGTTAGTATTAGTAAAAAGTATTGTGAAGTGTGTGAAGCTAAAGCCAATGCTAGACATAAAGAATACAAAAGATATAGGACTGATGATAAAGAGCAACGCTTTTATAGTGACCCAGACTGGATAAGGAAAAGAGATAAGATAAAGTATACAGACAATGGATATTGTTTACGATGCTTAAATAATAATGACCATAGATCCATAGACACAGTACATCACATAGTAGAGTTAAAAGAAGACTGGAGTAAAAGGTTTGATGATGATAATCTTATAAGCTTATGTGAAAGTTGTCATCAAGTTATACATAGACAATATAAAACATGTGAGAAGAAAAAGGCACAAGACAACCTAAAAGCCATTCTAAGAAGATTTAGAACTAGATAAGTATATTTACTTATCTTTTTTATTTTGAAGGCTAGGGGGTACTAAAAAATGTTTTAGACAGGATAAAAAAAGTCGCAGTCTTAGTCTTTGAAACGCAAAATTCCCAAAACTAACGAAAGGGGGGTAATGCTATGGGAAGACCAAGGATTCCAAAAGATTTACAAAGTAAAAACTTAACTAAAGAAGAAAAAGCAGAAAAAGAAATAGAAGAAGATTTGATAAAGGCAAATAGTAATCAATTAGAAAAACCACCAAAATGGTTAAGAGATTTAAATGCAAAAAAAGAATGGAAGAGACTTGTTGAACAGTTTAGAAGTATATCTGTTATATCTAATTTAGATTTGAATAACTTAGGAGCTTACTGTAATGCTTATTCCTCTTACTTAGAAGCAAGTAAGGAATTAGCAAAACAACCTCAAGTAGTAGAGTATACAAATAAAGCTGGAGCAACTAATTTTGTAGAAAATCCGTATATAAAAATTCAACTGAAATATTCAGATGAAATGAGAAGATACTCAAGTTTATTAGGATTAAGTATTGATAGTAGACTAAAACTTGCAACAATAAAAAGTAAAGAAACTAAACAAGAAATAGTTGATGATTTTGGAGATATATAAAATGAGTGAAATACCTATAATTGAAGAACTTATAGAATATGCACAGAATTGCTTAGAAGATAAATACATAAGCGAATATGAAGATTATATAAGTTGCGAAAAACATAAATGGGCCTGTAGAAGATTTTTAAATGATGTAAAAAATCAAAGTTTAAAAGTTTTAAATAAGGATTTTCCATATTATTGGGATGAAGAAGAAGCTCAAAAAATAGTTAAATGGTTTTCACTTTTAAGACATAGTAAGGGTGTATTAGCTAAACAGCCTATTATTTTAAATACATGGCAAAAGTTCTTTTTATGTCAAATATATGGATGGAGACATAAAGTTACTGGATATAGAAGATTTAAAAAATCTTTTACAGAAGTAGCTAGGAAAAATGCAAAATCTCAAATGGAATCAGGAGTTGGACTTTATGAAATTTCTTGTACATCAACTAAAAATGGAGAAATTTATGAAACTTATTGTGCAGGTGTAAAAAGAAAGCAATCGAAAGTTGTATTTGATGAAGCTAAATTAATGCTTAAAGGAAGTCCATTAAAAAGCAAATTTAATATTACAAGAGATAGGATAACCCATATAAAAACAGGGTCATATTTAGAAGCATTAAATAAAGAAGATGGTAAGAAGGGTGATGGATCTAACCCAGCACTACTTATTATAGATGAATATCATCAACATCCAACAACTGAATTTTACGATTTAGGATTAGGAGCTAATACAAAAGAAGAATTACTTATGATAATAACAACTGCAGGAATGGATTTAACATTTCCTTGTTATGTTCAAGAGTATTCGTATTGTAGTAGATTATTAAATCCAAATGTAGATACCTGGAATGATGAATATTTTGCTGATATACAAGAAATTGATGAAAAAGATAATATAGAGGATAAAAGAAATTGGAAAAAAGCGAATCCAATAAGAATGACATATCAAAAAGGAGTAGAAAAAATAGAGGGAGAATTTAAAATAGCAAAAGAAATCCCTGAAAAAATGACTTCATTCCTTACTAAATGTTTAAATAAATGGGTTCAAGCTAAAGAAAATGGATATATGAATATGGCAAAATGGAAGGCATGTGAAGTTAAAAAAGTACCTTATGATTTAAATGGTAAAGATGTATTTGTAGGATTTGACATGTCAGCTAAAATAGACTTAACGAGTGTAGCCTTTATAATACCTATTATGGATAAAGGGGTAAAAAAATATGTTTGTTATAGTCATTCATTTATACCTAATAGAGAAAAATTAATAGAAAGAAAAAGGTTAGATAAAGTTAATTACGACGCATGGGAACGAAAAGGATTTTTAACAGTAACAGATACTGAAATTGTAGACCAAAACGCAGTAATGAATTATGTAATAGAAACTTGCGCTAAGAATAATTGGAAAATATATAATTTATGTTTTGACCCTTCTAATGCATCTAAAATAATGTTGGATTTAGAAAATGAGGGATATGATACAGTCGAAGTTTACCAAAGTCATAAATCTTTAAATGAAGCTACTCAAGGATATAGAGAGCAAGTTTATAGTAAAAATGTAATTTATGAACCAAATCCATTACTAAACTTTGCCATGAGTAATGCAGTTATTAAAAGAAGTAATGGGCTTATAAAAATAGATAAAGATGCAAATAAGAAAAAAATAGACCCAGTTGATGCTATGCTATGTGCATTCAAATTAGCTTACTATTATGAGCCTATGGATACTACAAATATAGATGAATGGCTAGATAATGATGAATGGTAAGGAGGTGAAATATAAATTTGAAGTTATTCGATAGATTTAGAAATCAAAACAGTACTGAAAGTATAAATACTAATCCTACACTAGAGCAACTACAAGAGTTTTTTGGAGTTACAACTATATTAGATATATCTAATAGTAAACTTTCTAGTGCTACTTATTACGCTTGTATGCAAATACGATGCAATGCGTTAGCAAAATTACCATTAAAATTAATGCAAGAATTAGAAAATGGGTCCTCGAAAAAAGCTGTAGGTGAAAACTTATATAAATTATTGAAATATCGACCAAATCCTTTTATGACACCTCATGATTTTAAATGGGCCACTGAATTTCAAAGGCTAGATTGTGGGGATGCATTTTGGGTTATAGATACAGATCCAACAGAACACTATATACGAGCATTGTATTTATTAGATAGTACAAGAGTTAGAATCATGGTAGATGATACTCAAGCAACTGAAAATGGAGACATAAGTGGAGAACAAAAATTATATTATTTATACAATGATCCTAAAAAAGGACAGTTAATATATACAAAAGACCAAATTGTACATTTTAAAAATTTCAGTATGAATGGAATAAAAGGTACAAGTATAAAGAAATATCTAAGTGACATTATCAATAATGAACAATATGCAACTAATGTTTTAAAAGATAAATATCAAAATGGATTACAAGACCCTATTATAGTTGAGTATGTAGGGGATTTAAATGATGCTAAACAACAAAAGATACGAAAAAAGTTTGCTAATTTAGGAGGAACTAAAAATGCTGGTAAAGTAGTTCCGATACCAACTGATTTTAAAGTTACTCAGTTAGAAACCAAATTAGTAAATAGTCAATTTTTTGAGATTCAAGGATTAACAACTAGACATATAGCTAATGCCTTTGGAGTTAAGGGATTTCAATTAAATGATATGGAAAAAAGTACATATAACAATATAGAGCAACAAAATAAAGCATTTTATAGTGATATATTGCAAAATGTACTAACTACTTATGAAGAAGAAATGTATTATAAGCTTTTATTTGATTATCAAAAGCAAAAAGGTTACTATTTAACATTTAATGTAGATAGTATATTAAGAAGTGACTTAAAAAGTAGAACAGATGCACATAGAACAGCAGTTGTAACTGGTTGGAAGACAATAGCAGAAGTAAGAGCACAAGAGAATTTACCATATATAGAAGGTACTGACAAATTAATAATAGGTAATGGAGCAAGTATATTCTTAGATGAGCTAGGTAATCAGTATTCGAAAGGAGGTGAAAACGGTGAAGAAGGATAATCTTAAAGATTTATTACAGGTAAAAAATCAAACATCAACAACAGCTGATTTATATTTTTATGGAGATATAGTTAGTAGTTGGTGGGGAGCATGGGATGATACAGACCAATATCCAGAAAGCATAAAAAACTTTTTAGATGAACATAAAAATAAAGACTTAAATATATATATTAACTCTGGTGGAGGAAGTGTATTTGCAGGATTAGCAATATATAATATGCTAAAAAGACATGAAGGACAGAAAACAGTATATATAGATGGTTTAGCAGCATCTATTTCAAGTGTAATTGCATTAGCAGGAGATAAAGTTGTAATACCAAATACAGCTAGTTTTATGATTCATAAACCTTGGGGTTGGACCAGTGGAAATGCAAATGATTTTAGAAAAATGGCTAATGATTTAGATAGTATAGAAAAATGCATTCTAAATGTATATGAAGAAAATCTAAAAGATGAAGTTTCTATAGATATAATAAAGCAAATGGTCGATGAAGAAACTTGGCTTACAGGAGATGAGGCTTGTAATTACTTTAATGTAGAATTAGGTGAAGAAAAAAATATAGTTGCTTGTTCGAGTGAGTATTTTAATTCGTATAAGCATGTTCCTACTAAGTTTAAGAATAAAGAACCAAAAGAAAATATAAAAAATAAAAATGAAATTGATAAATTAAGGCTTGAATTACAATTAATATAAGTAATTTGAGTCTTTTTTATTTAGGAGGATATTATGAAAAAAATAGATGAAATGAAAAATAAATTAGCAAATTTAAAAAATGAAGCTCAAGTATTATTAGATAATAATAAAATTACAGATGCAAAAGCAAAAATGGAAGAAATAAAAGAGTTAAAAGATGCTATAGGAATTCAAGAAGCATTAGATAAAGAAGAAATGGAAATGATGAAAGCTCAAGCTAAAAATGATCCTACAGGATTAAATAAAAATGCAACAAAGGAAAATGCAAGTGCAATAAGAGCTATGATAAAGAAAGTAACAGGTAGATCTTTAACTGAAGCTGAGAATGCATTATTATTACCATCAACTTCTAGTCCAACTGGAGAACATGGAGAAAGTTATATACTACCTCAAGATATAAGAACTTTAATATCTAAAAAAATAAGAGAATATAAATCTTTAAGAAGTGTTTTAGGATATATGCCAGTTGGTGCACTATCAGGATCTTTTCCAATTGAGAATTTTGAAACAGTTACAGGATTAATAGATTTTACTGATGGAACAGATGGAACAGAGACTGATGATATAAAGTTTACTAATATATCATTCTCACTAAAAGAAAAAGCAGCTTTCGTTAAATTATCAAATACTTTATTAAAACTAACAGATAATGCTCTTATAAACTATATAGTTGAAGTATTCTCTAAAAAAGCAGTTATAACAGAAAATCAAATGGGAATAGCAGCATTAAAGAAAGATAAAATAGCAAAACCTTTAGCTGATTGGAAAGCACTTAAATCATCAATAAATAAAGATTTAGATCCAGGAGTATTATTTGGAACAGTTATAGTAACCAATCAAGATGGATTTGATATATTAGACTCGGCTGTTGATTTAATGGGAAGACCGTTACTTGAATCTAATCCTGCAAATCCTACTCAAAAAAGATTTAAAGGTTATATTGTAGAGCAGTTTTCAAATGCTTTAATGCCAACTGTAGGAAATAAAGCTCCAATATTCTATGGAAACTTATCAGAAGCGGTAAAATTTGTTGATTTAGATGGTCAAGTAGCATTTGCAACTTCATCTGAAGCTGGATTTATGTCAAATACTACAATAGCAAGATTAATAGAATTTATTGATGTTGTTCAATGTGATAAATCTGATAAATGTTATTGTTATGGAGAACTATCTACAGTTGCTCCTTCAGGTATAGATAGTCATGTAGAAGGGTAATCCCTTCTACATTTTAAGGAGGAATTATGACTTTAGAAGAGGTAAAAAGCTTTATTCATGTAGACTTTGACGATGATAATCCTAAAATAGAGTTAATGACAAGTGCTGCAATAGAATATATTGAAGATGCTTTAGGTTCTTATAATAAAAATAGAGCTAAACAAAAGTTATTAGTAGGTACATTAGTCGAAGATATGTATAATAAAAATAGTTTTACAGTTGATGATAAAAGCGAAAGTGTTAAATATATAATAAAAAGTATTATACTTCAAGAACAGTTAGCAGGTGATGATTTTGCTTAACGAGAGAATTAATATCATAAAAGTAGAAGATAAAATTATTAATGGTAGAAGACAAGGTACTGAAGAAACTAAGCTATACACTTGTTGGGCAGATATACTTGATTTATATGGTAAAGAGCTATATGAAGCTATGAATACTAAATTAGAAAATACAATTGTATTTCAAGTTAGGTATTGTAGTTTATTAGAGAAGTTAAGAAAAAAAGATGATTATTTAGTTGAATGGAAAAATCATAAATATAAAATATATCATGTAGATTTCTTAAATTACAGTAAAAAGTATGTAAAAATAAAGTGTAACGAGGTAATATAATGAGTTTTGAAATGGAGTTTGAAGGATTTGACGAACTTGTTAAAACTGTTGAGTCTTTAGCTAGTGAAACCCAACTTGAAAAAGCTAATAAAAAGGTTTTAAAAAAGTGCGGAGATTTAGCATATAAGACAGTTAAACCTCTTATACATCAAAGCAAGGACAATAGCAAAAGTGGTAGAAAAGGTAGTAGACCAAATGGCCATGCTAGTGATAATATTCCTCCTCCGAAATTTAGAAAAAAAGGTGGAAGACAGTACATAGTTGTAGGGTGGGAGAAGTCTGATAATAGTCCATATTATTATATGAAAATGGAAGAATGGGGTACAAGTCAAAGACCTCCACACCATTCATTTGGTATGGTAAATAAAATGTTAAGAAAAGATTATGATATTATAACTGAAAAAGAATACAATGAGTTAGTTAAAAAATTAGAGAGGTGATAAGGTGGAAGATTTTGATATTATAAAATTAGTTTCAGATACTTTAGATCCTTTGAATAGTTTAGTTATAGAAGGATGGTATGATGATGAATTATCAAAAACACATATAACAGTTCATGAATATTTAGATCAGGAAGATGGATTTGAAGATGATGAAGCGAGTGAAATAATTCATAATATACAAGTGGATATTTGGAGTACAGATAGCTTAGAATCATATAATCTTAAAAAGAATGCTAAGAAACTTTTAAAAAATAATGGGTTTTCATACTCAGATGGACAAGACTCTTATGAAAAAGAGACAAAAATATACCACAAAGCAATGAGATTTACTTATGTAGAGTACATATAGTAAGTCTTTTTTTATATTAGAAAGGATGATATTATGGCTGAAACAGTAGTAAATACTAGAAGAATGGGATTAAGAGATATTTATATAGCTTTAGTAACTGAAAATACCACAGAAAACTATACAACGGATACTCCTATTAAATTAGGAAGAGCTATAGATGCTAAGGTAACAGTTAAAAAGAGTGTAGAAAAAATTTACTCTGATGATAACATAGAAGGAACTATAGAAAACTTTGAAAGCGCAGATATAGAAGTTGAAAGTAATAAATTAAGTCCTACAGAAAAAGCATTAATAAGAGGAGCTAAATATGAAAATGGATTTTTAGTAAATAATGCAAATGATAAAGCAGCAGAAATAGCTATAGGATGGAGAGCAAAACAAACCAATGGAAAATATGAATTTGTTTGGTATTACTGTGGAAAATTCAATGAAGGTCAAACTGAAGAATATAGTACTAATGGAGATAAAATAAAAACTCAAACAGCAAAATTAAAAGGTACATTCTATCAACGCCAAAAAGACGAAAATTACAATGTTGAAGTTGATGAAAGTTATCTAACAGCAGATGAAACTGGAGCTAAAGAAGCTATAAAAAGTTGGTTTTCAAAGGTTCAAGAGCCAGTTGCAAAACAAGTTGTATAAAATTTAAAAAACAAATAAAAAACTCTTTATATATTCAAATATAAGGAGTTTTTTATTTTTAATCGATATATAAGTCTATAACAAGGTGTATTCCTTTAAAATGGCTATAAATAGCTTATTTGAAAGATTGTACTTTTTTAAAATAAATAAACTTTGAAAGGTGAATTTTATGAAAATAACAGTAAAAAATAAAGAGTTTGATAGTGGAAAGTTACTTAGAAGTAAATATAAAAAATATACAGATATAAAAGAAAGTTTAATGGATGTAAATAAAGAAACATATACAGATGATGATTTGGATAAAATGGTATCAGCTATAGTTAAATTATTTGACAATCAGTTTACAGAAGATGATATAAATGATGAATTTGAAATTAGTGATATAATATTTAACTTTATGAGAATTGAATTAGAAATAGCTGAAAAACTTAATGAAAAAATCGAAAAAACAAATACGCTTTTTATGATAGAGAAGAAATAGACTTATTAGATATATCTATTTCTTCTCTATATACAAGTAATATAAGTTGTTCGAAATATAAAAGGTGTATAGAGTTATTTAAATTAATAGATACAAAAAAAGAAGATTTTATATATCTTTATAAATTAATAATTATATTTTTCGATAATAAAATAAGTATCCAAGAGTTAGATCATAAAGATTTATTTGAAATTTTAAATATATACATGTTAATTAGAACTTACATAGGAAATATTAATAAAAAAATTATAGATACTTTTTCAGAAGAAGTTATACAAGAAAAAAGTGCATTTGATGAATATGATAAAGAAAATGGATACGAAGACTTTGATAATCTTGAAGAAAATAATGTATATGATAGTTATTTAGATGTATTAAATGATTTATTTAATTTCTTGATAAGTAAAAAAATAAATAGCTTAAAAGAATGTTTAGATACAAATATTGTAGATTTAATAGATTTCATTAAGTTTAAATTAAATAAAAATGAAGAAAACCAAGATTATGACTAGTCATAGTCTTTTTATTTTGCAAAGAAAGGAGGAATAGAATGGCTGCAAATATTAAAATAAATGCTAATAGTTCTGAGTTTCAAAGGCAAATGAAAGCAATGTCAATGGAGCTAAAAAAAGTTGGAAGTAGTTATAATTTAGCTAACACACAAGCAAAACTATTTGGAAGTACTACAGACGTTTTAAAAAGTAAACAAGCCGAGCTTACTAGTAAAATAAAAATACAAAATAATATGATTACAGCTCAATCTAAACATATTAAAGATTTAAATAAGGATTTAGAAAATCAAAAGAATGAGAGAGATAGACTAAATTCTAAAATAGAAGAAACTAATAAAAAATATAAAGAAAGTGTAGCTAGTACTGGTAAAAATAGTGAAGAATCTAAAAAGCTAAAAAAAGAATTAGAAGATTTAAAAAATGAATATAATCAAAATGAAAAAGCTATAGATTCAAATTCAAAGAAACTTGATAATGCTGAAATTAAACTAAATAATAGTAAAAAAGCTTTAATGGAAAATGAAAAAGCATTACAAGATATTAATAAAGAACTTGAAAAAAGCAAGTTAGATAAATTTACTTCTAACGTAGAAAAAATGGGCGAACATGCGGAAAATGTATCTAATAAAATGAAACCTTACAGTGTAGCAATTACTGGAGTTGGAGTTGCCGCAACTGCTTCAAGTATAGAATTTGAAGATGCAATGGCTAAAGTTAGTACAATAGCAGATACAACTCAGATGCCTCTTGAAGACTTGAAAAAAGCTATTTTAGAACTATCAAATCAAACAGGTATTTCTAGTGTAGAAATAGCTAATAACGTATATGATGCAATTTCAGCAGGTCAACAAACTGGAGATGCCGTTAACTTTGTTAGTAATTCAACAAAACTTGCTAAAGCTGGATTTGCAGAAGCAGGTCAATCTCTAGACTTACTTACAACTATACTTAACTCTTATGGACTTGAAGCTAAAGAAGTTACTAATGTAAGTGATACATTAATTCAAACACAAAATTTAGGTAAAGTAACCGTTGGTGAATTAGCTAGTGATATGGGTAAAGTTATCCCAACAGCTAAATCTTTAGGTGTAAATTTAACTCAGGTATCTACAGGGTATGCGTTAATGACATCAAAAGGTATTAAATCCGCAGAAACTACTACATATATGAATAGTATGTTAAATGAGCTTGGAAAGAGTGGTACAACTGCTAATAAAGCTTTAAAGCAAGCTAGTGGAGAATCATTCCAAGATTTAATAAAAAGTGGTAAATCAGTTGGTGATATACTAGCTATAATGGAAAATCACGCTAAAAAAAGTGGCAAATCCCTTTCGGATATGTTTGGTAGTGCTGAAGCTGGTAAAGCAGCACTTATACTAAGCACTAACTCTGGTAAATCATTTAATGAAACTTTAGAAAAAATGAAAAATAGTGCTGGAGCAACCGAAGATGCATTTAAAAAGGTAAGTAGCACTACTGGACAAGATTTAAAAAAATCTCTAAATTTAGCTAAAAATTCACTAATTGAATTTGGGGATGTGATATCACCTGTTATATCTTTGGCATCTAAAGCTCTATCTCTAGTAACAAAATCATTAAGTGGTATGTCTAAAGAACAAAAAACTTTAGTAGTTGGTCTTGGATCTACATTTGTAGCAACTAATTTAGCTATAGGTGGTTTTGCAAAACTTTCTAAAGGATTAAGTAGTAATATTAAATTTGTAAAAGATACTTCTAAATCAGTTAAAGACTATGTTAAAGCTACTAAAGAGGGTACTTCGGGCATTGCTAAATTTGGAAAAGGAATAACTAGTGCATCTAAAACCGTAACTAAATTTTCAACTAATTTAGCTAAAAGTGGAGTTAAAGCTGTAACTTCTTTTGGTAAAGGTATTTTAACTGTAAGTAAAAATATTGGAAGTTTATCTTTAGCTCTTTTAAAAAATACAGGTATGTTAGTTAAAAATGGATTACAGTGGACACTTAGTAAAGCAAAAATGATAGCGTATAAAACAGCTCAAGTTGCAGTTACTGGAGCAACAAAAGCTATGGCATTGGCACAACAAGGACTGAATTTAGTTATGAGTATGAACCCTATAGGACTTGTAATTATCGCATTAACTTCTTTAGGTGCAATATTTGTTGTTTTATATAATAAGTGTGAGTGGTTTAGAAATGGAGTTAATCAAGTTTGGAATGGAGTGAAAAATACATTTATAGGATTTGCTAATTTCTTTAAAGGTGCATTCAAAACAGATTTTACTCAAACATTTGGATTGCTGGGTGCTCCTCTTAATAGCTTTTTCGGAGTAGTTAATGCTATTTGGGGCGGTATAAAAGGTGTTTTCAATGGAGTCATAACTTTTTTAAGTGGAGTATTTACAGGAAACTGGAAGAAAGTTTTTAAAGGACTTAGCGATATAGTATCATCTATCTTTGGAGCAATTGGTGGAGTAATAAAAGCTCCTATTAATGCTGCTATATCTGGAATAAATGCTGCTATTCGTGGAGTCAATAGAATTAGTTTTACAATTCCTGAATGGGTACCAGGTCTAGGCGGTAAGCACTTTGGAGTTCATTTGCCTACTATCCCTGCACTTGCAGAAGGTGGTATTGTAACGAAAGCTACAATGGCACTTGTTGGAGAAGGTAAAGAACATGAAGCCGTAATACCTCTTTCTAAATTAGATAAGTTAGTTACAGATAGTGTATCTAAAGTTTTAAAATCTAATTCAAGTGAAAATGAAGGAGTTAATAAATCTAAAACACCTAAATTAATACAAGTATACTTCCAACTTGGTTCTAAAATAGTAGCACAAGCAATTTATGATGAATATGGAAATTTAATAAGTAAAAATCAAAGTAGTAGAGGAATCGCAAGGGGGAAAGTACAGCATGTATAAAAAATTATTTATTATATTTAATAATCTTAACAGTCACGAAGATTTAGGATTAAGCATAGTTCGTAGACCTAACATACCTTCTCCAGTTCAAAATAAAACTACTACTGAAGTTCCTGGAGCTGATGGTTTATTATACGAAGTTCTTGGTGGATACAAAGATATAATTATTCCTGTTGAATTTAACTTTATAGATATGAATAGTTTAAAAGAAAGATTTAGACAGGTTAAGTCATGGATCAATGAGATAGAAGATAATAAATTAATATTTTCTAATGATGTAGATTGGTTTTATAAAGTTGTAGATATAAATTTAAATGGAGATTTTGAAACTATATTAAAGCAAAAAGGATTATTCAAAGTAGATTTTACATGTAGAGCATATCAATACATGTTAGATGGGAATAATCCTATTTTTATGCCTAACAATTCAATATTATATAATTGTTATTTATCTTCAAAACCTTTAATAAAAGTAAAAGGTCATGGCCAAGTTAATATTAGTATAAATAATAATACATTTACTGTTCCAGTGAGTGATTATGTATATATAGATAGTGAACTTGAATTAGCATATAGAGATAAAGGTAATTATTTTAATATAGGAAATGGTAAATTTCCTATATTGCAGAAGGGTTCTAATAAAATAACATATTCAGATAATGTAACTCAATTTCAAATCATTCCACGTTGGAGGTGTTTATAATGCAATGTTATAAAGCCTTTAATACAAATTTTAATAACAATGGAGATATCAAGTTACAACCTACTTTTGCAAGTTTTAAAGTTGAGTTAAATGGTATTTGTGAAATAGAAATTAATCATCCATACGACCTACAAGGTCGTTGGAAAAACATAGAGAAACTAGGAATTATAAAATCAAAAGTTTGTTATAGTAAAAACGAGCAATTATTTAGAATATATGATATAGATAAAGGCATATCTGGATTAACAGTAAAAGCAAGACATATTTATTTTGATTTAATAAGACATAATATACTTGATAAAAGAGCTGTAAATTGTAATGGTCAAAGTGCATTAGAAATAATATTAAGTGATACAAAGTTTAAGGCTCATTCAAATATATCTAATATAAATACAGCATATTTTGTTAAAACAAATGCTATAGAATCTATAAATGGAGATAAAGATAATACATTTTTATCACGTTGGGGTGGAGAAATTATTGCCGATAACTTTGATATATATGTAAATGATAGAGTTGGCGGAGATTATGGAGTAAAAGCTAAATATTCTAGAAATATGTTAGATATAAATTTAGCAGAGAATACAGATAACATAATTACTAGAGCATGTCCAGTGGCTTACGATGGAATTATGCTCCCTGAAAAATATATAGATTCTCCTTTAATTAAAAAATATCCTATCGAATTTGAAGATTATATAGATATGAGTGATTTGAAATTAAAATCAGAAGAAGATAATGACGATGAAGGTTTTAATACTAAAGAAGAATTATATAATGCAATGAGAAATAGGATGCATGAAATATATAAAAATGATGAAATAGACAAACCAAAACTTTCAGGTAATGTTGAAATTGCTATACTTGAAAATACTGAGGAATACAAAGACTTTAAAAATCTAGTTAATATAGGTATTGGAGACACTATTACTATAGATCATGAACAATTAGATATAGATATAGCTACAAGATGCGTTGCTTTAGAATGGGATATACTAACTGGAAAATATATTTCCATAACACTTGGAGATATTATAACTGGATATTTTGATAAACAAGATATTGCTAGAGAAAACCTTGATAATATATTAAATGCAAATGGTAGTATCAAAGGTGAAAGCCTTCAAGGAATTATTAATGCATTTACTACAAAGTTTAAAGCTCAAAGAGATATAGCTGAGAAACAACATGTAAGAGCTATGTTGTTTGAGGATTTAGATCCTAACAGTCCAACTTACGGAGCTATGTGTATTGGAAGTATGGGATTTGAGATAGCTAGTAAAAGAACAGTAGATGGTAAAGCATGGGATTGGTCGACATTTGGAAGTGGTCAAGGATTTGTTGCAAATCATATAGTTTCTGGAGTATTAAGTACTATATTAATACAAAACTTAGATAAAAGCTTTCAAATAGATTTATCTGGAAACAATGGAGCATTGTTTAAAAATAATGGTAAAGATGCTATAAGAATACATAATAACTCAATCGATTTATACAATTGGGGTAAAAATGGAGACTACATAGGTGCTTTATTAGCATTAACTAGAACAGAGCCTGATGGAAGTTCTAACCCAGACAAACCTTTAATTGGACTTGTAAATGATACAGATAGCGCAATCTCTATTGGTTATAAATCAGAAAAAGACTATAAATCTTACATGGAATTTGATAAATATAATATCTTAAAAGATGATATAGGAAAAGCAGTAAGAATATTTTCAGAAATTGATTTTAGAAATAGTCATTTTTATAGAGCCATACTAAGTAGTTTAAATGATAAAAATTATATAAATGTAACTAATGATAAAATATCTATATCATTTGAGGATAAATACTATATAGTTCTTGCAAATGATGGAATTAGTTTTGGACAAGATGATGTAAATATTATATTAAGAAATGGTAAAATACAAATAAATGGACCTGTCGAGTTTACTGGTAATGTAACTGGATTGCCTGGTGGGGGCGGAGTTGGAGGAGACTGAGGTAACTGGGAATCAGGACAGTTGTCCTCACGAGGATTTAGATTTATAAAAGGATTTGAAGGATTTGCTCCTAGATCTTATCAAGATAGTGCTGGGTATTGGACTATTTGTTATGGAGTTACAAAGCATGGAGAGCCTGACATTTACGCTAGTTTAGTTGCAAAGCAACCAGTTGGAGAAGAAGAGGGTGCTAAAATTTCATATAAACTTAAAAATGAAAGATATGGAGCAAAAATAGTTAATGCTGTTAAAGCTTTAGGGTGTACTAATCAAAATCAGTTTGATGCACTTTGTAGCTTAGCATACAACTGTGGTAATGGAGTTGTAACAGGTTCTAATTCTCTTACAAATATAATAAGAAAAGACCCAAACAATGAAAGTGCTATAAGGTCAGTGTGGGAGAAATTCTATGTAACAGCAGGAGGTCAATATCTTCCAGGTTTAGCAGCTAGAAGAAAACAAGAATGTAATTTATACTTTAATAAGCCTGTTGAAATGAGAAGTATAGGACTTATAAATACAAGTGGTAATGTTAGTGGAACAGTAAGTGATAATGGTGGTAATGGATGGCTACCTCTTGAAGATTGTTCTAGTGGAGGAGATTTAAATGGGTACAAGTCATTTGATAATGCATTTGGCAAAGGTTGGCTATGTCCCGTTAAAGGTGGAACCGTAACATCCAAGTATGGTTGGAGAGTCCATCCTATAACAGGCGATAGAAAGTTCCATCATGGTACCGATATAGGAGCTCCTTCTGGTACAGATTATGTTGCAAGCAAAGATGGTACAGTAACATCCCAGGGGTGGAGTGATAGTATGGGTAACTATATTTATATAGATCATTCTGGTGGATATAGAACTAGGGTAATGCATTTAAGCAAAATACTTACAACTCAAAGTCAAAATGTAAAAAGAGGAGATTTAATTGGCAAAGTTGGCTCCACAGGTGATAGTACTGGACCTCATTGTCATTGGGAAATTCGACGATTATCTGATAACCAAAGTACAGATCCTGCTCCAAGTTTAAATGTTGGAAACAAAGTTTAAAAAATAATTTATTGGAACTATGGCAATAGTTCCTTTTTTAATACAATGAAAGGAAGTGACATAAATGCAAATAGGTGGAATGTATACTATAGATTTTGCTAGAGTTAGCAAAATTCCTAAATTTGAAGTTACTATAAAAAATGGAGATAGCAAAAGAACAATTAAATTAATTTTATTAAAAAATAGTGAAGTTTTAAATTTAAATAATTATACTATTGTGGTTGCTGCTAAAAAAATAGATGGTAAAGATATATTTAATTATGTAAAAACAATAGATGCTGAATCTGGTATATGTGAAGTTGAAATAACTGAACAAATGTTAGCACTAAATATAGATTTGCCATGTGAAATCGTATTGTATGGATCAGATGGAACTGTAGCTGGTTCTAGTAATTTTGTAATAAGCAGAATACCTAGTTTAAGAAATGAAGAAAGTATTATAAGTTCTAGCGAATTTACCGCATTAACTAAAGCATTGACTGATGTAACATATGTAAAAACAGAATTAGATAATAAAGCTAATAAAAACGAAATATTCACTATGTCCAATATGGGTCAAGATATAAAAGAAAATATGACTGGTGGGTCAGTTGCAGTTGTAGGCAGGTATAGTGTGGGAGAAGCTAATATAATAGATAATGGCTTAACTATTGACAAGTTACCTATAGAATTTAAAAAAGAAACTGGAAATCTTGTAAAAATGATTAATTATGAACAATTTGAAGAAACTGAAGTCTCTTTATCAAATAATAATTTGCAGTTACTATGGGCTGGTGGTAAAAATACATATTTGAAAGTTTTACCTTTTACATTAAATGCAGGAGAAATTTATTATCTTCACCTTGATAATAAATTTTCTAATAATCAAATACAACTTGATTTAAGAAGTGATAAAACTGATTCAGAAAAAATAACAGCTTATATAAATTCTAATCAAAACATACTACAGCTAAATATTAGTAAAACTAAAATTGTAAACTATATATATATATATGGAGTTGATATTAATTTTAATGGGCATATATGGATAGATAAAATAAAAGATAATCATACTTACTATGAAAAATATAAATCAAAGATTGTATTGGAAGAAGATTTAAATGAAGTTATTTCTAAGTTGTACAATATATCTAAAGATAACTTAAGTTATGAACTATTAGAAATATTATACGATTCAGGTAAGTATAATTTTTATAACTATAGAACAAGTACTGAAGATAAAATGATCGATTGTCTAGGTAATATAACTAATAATACTGGTTTTATATTGACTGACTATATTGATGTACAAGATTTCTTAATAAATAATAGCTATATATGGTTTAAACAATCTTTAGATGGAATAAATGTTTCAAATGGAAATGCTGGATATGTAGCAGCTTATAATATTGATAAAGTTAATATATGTACAAATACAAAACAATTTTATGATATTGGTTACATTGCATCTAATGATTTTCCAAGTGAAACAAAATATATAAGAGTATGCTTTCCAAAATCATACAGTAATTTTGGTATAGGTATTGCAAATTCATGTCTTTATGATTTTTATACTAAAAAACATTTAATTTCAAATAATGATATTGAATTAATTGAAAATAGCATAATTGAAATTAACAAAAAAGTAGAAAAAATAAATGAAACTCTAAGTAATATAAGTAAAATACAAATAAATAAAAAATGCTTATTTTACGGTGATAGTATAACTAATTTGGATTTGTTTCAGAAAAAGATTAAAGAAAAATTAGGTATAACTTATATCAACGACGGTAATCCTGGTTATCCAATATCTAACGTATTTTCAAGTAATTCTAATCATGGATTTGCTTTAACAAATGATTATAAAATGAACGGATTGATAAGTACGATAAATACGCAATCCATACAATATGTATTTATAATGGGAGGGACTAACGATTTTGGGTATGATGGAACAAAAGTAGCTGGCGAAGAAGGTGAGTTTAATGCTATTCAAATAGGAGATTTGAGTTATCCTTACAATAAAAATACGTTCAAAGGGGCATTATCAAATATAGTAGATAGACTACTAAGAGAATGTCCTAATGTGGAAAAAATATTTATAATGTCACCTATTCAACGTGGTTCTGATGATGGATCAACAGACATTATAAAAAATGCTTTAGGGTTATCTATGTACGATTTTAGAGATGCTTGCAAAGATGTTGCAAATAAATTTTCGTGCGAATTTATTGATGTGTTTAATTGCGGTATTAACTTCATTAACTGGAGTAAATATATACCAGATAAAGTTCATCCGAATGAAGAAGGAGCTAAATTAATTGCTAATAAAGCAATTGAACATTTAAAAAATATTATACATAAATAGTATATCAAGGAGGCAAAATGAACGAAGAAACACAAAAACATATAATGGATACACATGAAAAAAGAATAAATGATCATTCAGTTCGAATTGATAAACTCGAACAAAATGATGTTAAAAAAGATATACAAATAGAAAATTTATGTAAAAGCATAGAAGGACTTATAAGCACTATAAAATGGGGTACTGGATTCATTTTAGGTGGTATTGTAACCTTCTTTTTTTATGCAATACAAAATAATTTATTTAAATAGAATAAGGAGTTGTTATATATGAAATCATCTAATTTAATAACAAAATTACTTAGTATTAAAAGAGTTATAGCATTTCTATTAACTTTAGTATTTTGTAAAATGTCTTTAGATAGCCAAGTTTCAAGCCAAGAGTTTTTGACTGTATTTAGTATGGTTATAGCATTTTATTTTGGACAGTCAATAGCCAGAAAAGATAATTAAATAGATTAATTAAGGCAATAGAAAAGACTAATTGAAGTCTTTTTTTATTGCCTTTTTAATATAAAAATATAAATTTTAGGAGGAATTAATTATGATAACAAATATGAATGATGCAGGACATGGTGGAAAAGATAGT